>CAZTGY010000279.1:0-4171 GCA_964613445.1 uncultured Chromatiaceae bacterium
GAGCAATTATCTCGAGAAATCTGGCCTGCTGAAGGATCTCGATGCACTCGGCTTCAACATCGTCGGCTTTGGCTGTACGACCTGCATCGGCAATTCGGGCCCGCTGGATGAACCCGTCGAGAAGGCGGTCAGGGACGGCAAGCTGATCGGCTGCAGCGTCCTGTCCGGGAATCGCAACTTCGAGGGACGCATACACCCACTCGTGCGCAATAACTTCCTGGCCTCACCACCACTGGTGGTGGCCTACGCGCTAGCCGGAAACGTTCACGTCGACCTGGAAAAGGACCCGCTTGGCACCGGCAAGGACGGCTCTCCCGTCTATCTGCGGGACATCTGGCCAAGCCAGAAGGAGATTCAGGCCATCGTGGCAGGGACGCTCGACTCGGCGATGTTCCGGGAGAGCTATGCCAACGTGTTCGCCGGCGACAGGAACTGGAACTCCATTCAGGTACCGCGCGGCGACCGGTTCACGTGGGCCGAGGACTCGACGTACGTCCGTAATCCGCCCTATTTCGAGGGCATGACGCTGCAGCCGGTTGCCGTCACGGACATCAAGGGCGCACGCGTTCTGGCGATGCTCGGCGACTCGGTCACGACCGACCACATCTCCCCCGCCGGCTCGATTGGCAAGGACAGTCCGGCAGGCAGGTATCTAGTGAGCAAGGGCGTACAACCGTCTGATTTTAATCAGTATGGCGCCCGACGCGGGAACCACGAGGTCATGATGCGCGGGACCTTCGCGAATACCCGCCTGCGCAACCAGCTGGTACCGGGCACCGATGGCGGCTACACGGCCCATCTTCCCGGCGGGGAGAAGCTGTCGATCTACGACGCCGCGATGCGTTACGCGGCCGACGGGGTTCCGCTGGTCGTCCTGGCCGGCAAGGAGTATGGCAGCGGCTCGTCCCGCGACTGGGCGGCCAAGGGCACCAAGCTGCTGGGCGTGCGCGCGGTCATTGCGGAGAGCTACGAACGCATCCATCGCTCGAACCTGATTGGCATGGGCGTCCTGCCGCTGGAGTTCCCGGCCGGGCAGAACGCGGCATCGCTTGGCCTCACCGGCCGCGAGGCCTACGACATCTCCGGGCTGGACCAGGGCAGAGCCCGGGAGGTGTCGGTGGTTGCGCGCCGCGAGGACGGTACGTCCGTCAGGTTCCAGGCGCGGGTCCGCATCGATACCCCGAAGGAGCGCGACTACTTCGCGCACGGCGGAATCCTGCACTACGTCCTGCGGCAGCTGGCAAATGCCGGTGCCGCCGCTTGATGCGGGGCTGACGGAACTGATCGACGTCGGGGCCAACCTCACCCACGAGAGCTTTCGCGACGATCTGCCAGCCGTCCTCGAGCGCGCGGCCCGGTGCGGTGTCCGCCGCCTGATCGTAACCGGAACCAGCCTGGCTGCCTCCAGGTCTGCGCTCGCGCTGGCGGCAGCGCGACCCGGAGTCCTGTGGGCCACTGCCGGCGTTCACCCGCATGCCGCGGATGGCTACGACAGTGCCACCGAGGCGGAGTTGCGGGACTTGCTGCGGGATCCCCGGGTGGTCGCCGCTGGCGAGTGCGGGCTGGATTACAACCGTGATTACTCCGCGCGGGATGCGCAACGGATTGCATTTGCACGGCAGGTCGAACTGGCTGCCGACTGCGGCCGTCCGCTGTTCCTGCACCAGCGCGACGCCCACCAGGATTTCGTTGCCATCCTGCGGAACCAGGGCTCCCGCCTGCCAGCGGGAGTAGCACATTGCTTTACCGACGGCCCGGGGGAGATGCAGGATTACCTGGACCTGGGACTCCACATCGGCATCACAGGCTGGATCTGCGACGAGCGCCGTGCGTCAGCGCTCCGCTCGGCAGTCCGGTCGCTGCCACTGGACCGGGTCCTGGTGGAGACCGATTGCCCCTACCTGCTGCCCCGAACGCTGAAGCCGCCGCCCCGTGGCCGGCGCAATGAGCCAGCAACACTGCCCGAGGTAGTGCGCGTACTCGCCACGCACATGGGCAAGAGCCCTGAAATCGTCGCCGAGGCGGCCACGAGGAACGCGGAGGCCCTGTTCGGGCTCAGCGCGGGCCCGCGCTGAGCAGATGGTCCATGCGGGCGGCTATGGCCGCCTGACGGAGCCGTTCCCAGGCGGTGAGGTACCCCTCCCCGGCCTGGCGCGCGCTGGCCGCCTCCTTTTCCAGCTCCTGGAGCAATGGCTCGAGCAAGGTAACGCTCCTCGGCTGCCCCTTGGTGAATCTCGCCCGACCAGTGAACCCCACGAAGCCAATGACCGGGACTTCCGGAGTCAGCCGCTTGATGGCGGCAACCCGGTCCCAGAGGCCAGGCTGCGGATTGGCAAAAGTGAACCGCCGGTCGTCGGCAATCACCGTCCAGTCCTGCATGGCTTCACTGCCGAAGACGTGGCCCTCGACATCCTTGACGTCGAGGATCAGGATGCCGCGCGCCGTCAGGAGGGCATACTGGACCTGGATCTCTGCGCCATTGCCATCAGGAATGACGAAGTTGGCGAGCACCCCGGGGCAGGCATCGCGCAGGCGCCGGTCTATGTCACGCCGCCGGCGCTGGACCAGGCGCCACCACCCGAGCCCGGCGATCAGGAGCACCAGGGCTCCGGCCCCGGCGACGGCCAACCAGAGCGGATCGCCCGCGGACGTTCTCAGTTGCTCGAGCACGCGATCAAAGCCTCGCTGCCAGCGCGTCGAGTTGTGCTGCGATCGTCTCGAAGCGGGATGGCCGCGCCAGCAGCGTCACGAGTTCCTCGGGCGGCTGGACAGTTACCCCGATCAGTGGCTCCACGATGGTGTCGAACTTCGCGGCGTGCGCGGTAGCCACCACGGCCCAGTCCCGGTGCGTCCGTTCCTGCTCCGGGAGCTCCCGATAGACGCGCAATCCGGTCGCAGTATGGGGACACCAGGCCAGCCCGTTGCGGCGATACTCCTCGACGATCGTGCTGCGGATCTCGGCGTCGGACACCGGCACGGCAGACACCTCCTCGCGGAGGCTCCCGATGTCCCCGCACAGATTGCGGAGGCGCTCCATGTTGCTCGGATCCCCGACATCCATGGCCGACGCCAGCGTAGGCACGCTCGGCCGGGGCAGCCACTGGCCGGTGGCGAGGAAATCAGGGATGGTCGCGTTGGCATTCGTCGCCAGCACGATGCGGTCGATCGGCAGCCCCACCCGCCGCGCCCAGACGCATGCAAACGCGTTGCCCAGGTTCCCGGTTGGCACGATGAAGCTGAGCCGGCGCCCCGTGGCCCGCCAGTGCTCCAGGCTCGCCTGGACGTAATACCCGGCCTGCGGAAGCAGCCGTCCCACGTTGATGCTGTTGGCGGAGCACAGCCGGTGATGGTCCCGGAGTTCCGCATCGGCAAACGCCGCCTTGACGAGCCGCTGGCAGTCATCGAACTCGCCACGGACGGCCAGCGACACGACGTTGTCACCCCAGCATGTCAGCTGGTGCTGTTGCCGGGGTGACACCCTCCCTTCCGGGAAAAGCACCACGACGCGGGTGCCCGGTCGCCGATGGTAGGCGGAAGCAACGGCACCGCCGGTGTCACCGGAGGTTGCCACCAGGACCGTCACGGGTGCCGTGGCGAACACGCCGTCGCGGATGATCTGTTCCATGCAATGGGCGAGGAATCTGGCGCCGACGTCCTTGAAGGCGGCAGTCGGGCCATGGAACAGTTCCAGCACCGACAGCGACCCGTGAGCCGATTCCAGCACGCGCAGCGGCAATGGGAAGTTCAGGGCCCCGTGGCAAATCTGGGGCAAGCGGTCAGCCAGTGACGATCCGGCGAAGAATGGCTGGAGGAACCGGCATGCGACTGCCGGAAAGCCCGTGGTCCCGGCGAACTCGTCAGGCTGAATCGCAGGGAGGGACTCGGGCACATACAGGCCGCCGTCGTCGGCCGTGCCACTCATTATGGCCTTCTCGATGCCGACGGGCGGACCGCCGCGCGTGCTCACGTAGCGCATCGCCGGCCTCAGAGTGACGCGCCAAGGTACGTTGCGAGCCGCAGCAGATCGGCGAACACGCCCGCAGCGGTGACCGCAGGCCCCGCCCCCGGCCCCTGAACGACCAGCGGATTCTCGCTGTAACGGGCGGAGGCATAGCGCACGATGTTGTCAGTCAGGTTGATGTGGGCGAATGCATGTGCCCGGGGCAGTGCC
>CAZTGY010000280.1:0-4139 GCA_964613445.1 uncultured Chromatiaceae bacterium
TCCACCGGCTGGTGATGTGGATGTACTACCTGAACGACGTGGAGGTGGGCGGCGAGACCGAGTTCTGGTTCCAGAAGCGGGCCATCCGGCCGAAGAAGGGCACGGTGGTGATCGCCCCGGCCGGTTTCACGCACACCCACCGGGGCAACGTGCCCCTGTCCGGGGACAAGTACATCCTGACGTCCTGGCTGCTGTACAACCGGGCTGACCAGCCCCTGGCAACCCCGGCGACCCCGGCGCCGCGGGGCTAGCCCCCGAAAAAAGAGAACCCCGCCGAAGCGGGGTTCCCTGGTGCCATCAGAGGCGGGTCGTCGGAGGCAGTAGCGGCCTCAGGCCTTCTTCCGCAGGTACCGGCGACCGGCCAGGCCCATCAGGCCCGTGCCGAGCAGCCAGGCGGTGGCCGGGATCGGCACCACGGCCTGGGGACCGGCATTCAGGGTCCACTGCTGGCCGTTGTTGAAGCCGCCAGCCGTCGTGGTGCATTGGCCCGTGCAGGTCTTGTTG
The DNA here is from genome assembly GCA_964613445.1 of uncultured Chromatiaceae bacterium. Classification (GTDB taxonomy): domain Bacteria; phylum Pseudomonadota; class Gammaproteobacteria; order Steroidobacterales; genus SHZI01. The sequence continues at coordinate 505 of CAZTGY010000280.1, forward strand.
GCGAGGATGAGGGTGGTGCCCACCCAGCTGACCGTCGAGAAACCGTCCTGCCCGGCGATGGACTGCTGGGCACCGATGGCGTTGTCGTCACCGCCGATGGTGCGGGACACGGCGGTGCCGGGGCCCCAGGTGGCCGTCGACTCGTTCAGGAAGTTCGCGCCGAAGTTGTAGTTACCGCAGATGCTGGCGCCCACGCCGCCACCGAAGTTGCCCTCGGTGCAGACGTAGGTGTCGGCCGAGGCCGCGGCGCCGTTGCCCATGACCAGGCCGGTGATCAGGGTGCGATAGAGGGTGCTGGTGGGCGCCGTGGTCAGGCGGATGTTCAGGGTGCCGCCCGTCTGGCTGAGCAGGCTGGTCTGGTCGTCATAGGACCAGGAGGCCGTGGACGAACTGATGTTGGCGACGGTGCCCGTGGTGCCGTTGTTGCTGTAGGTGAGCACCTGGGTGAGCGTGGCGGTGTAGGTGGCGGCATCCGCCGCGCCGGACACGCCGCCGATAGCCGTGGCAACTGCGGTCGCCAGAACTGCCTTGTTCTTCATAGTCGGTAGACCCCCGTGAATTTCCTTGAGAAACCGCCGCTGCCTGTTCTTTTCGTCAGCCGGCTGCGCAGCACCGACATTGCCAACCGGTAATACCGAAGTCAATCGGGGCGCCGGCGGATTTTCGTCATTATGTCCACTGCCTGCAGCGGACCGTCGGGTTGACCGACCAACGGACAGAGCCGGGAGGAACGGCCCGCCAGCGGGGGCCTGGTGCCGGGGAGAGGAGTCGAACCTCCGACCCCCGCATTACGAATGCGGTGCTCTGCCAACTGAGCTACCCCGGCGACCGCGCGGAAGTATAGGGAATCGACACCGGCCCATCAAACGCGGGCGGTCGCGCCGGGGTGGTCGCGCCTGAAGGCGCTCCTACGGGCGGCGGCGGATGCGGATCAGGAGCTCCATGGTCGTGGCCCGGGTGCCCTCGGGCAGCCGGGGCAGGCGGGGCAGCTCGACCTCGGCGGGATCGATGTCGGTGAGCTCGCCGGTGTCCTCGTCCAGGAAGTGGTGGTGGCGGGTGGTGGTCGAGTCGTAGACCAGGCGGTTCGGGTCCACGGCCACCTCCCGGATGATCCCGGCCCGGGAGAACACCTTCAGGGTGTTGTAGACCGTCGCCTTGGAGATGCGGCTGCCGGCCCGGCGCAGGGCCTGGAGAAGCTGGTCGGCGGACACGTGGCAGGGTCCCGCGAGCAGCAGCATCCCCACCTCGATCCGCTGGGGCGTGGGCTGCACCCGGTGGGCCCGGAGCGTGGCCTCGACATCGGTCCTTAAAGAAGACATGCCGGCGGACATGCGGGAATTCTAGCGCAACTCCGGAAAACTCCACGCTAAGGCCCGATTGTGCGCTGGCCGCAGGCAGCGTCGGGAACATAAGGTACCCCGCCTCGGTGCCGCCACGATGTCCCTGCCCCATGCCCCGCTCCACCGGTTACACGCTGCTCGAACTGCTGGTCACGCTGGCCGTCGCGGCCGTGTTGCTGGTCATTTCGGTGCCAGCGTTCAGCAGCCTGGTCCTGGACTCGCGGCTGACAGCCGCGGTCAATCGGGTGGTGCACGGCATGCACGTCGCGCGGCACGAGGCCCTGAAGTCGGGTGCCGACGTGGTCATGTGCCGGAGCCCGACCGGCCGGCAGTGCGTGCATGCCGGCGGCTGGAACGCCGGCCTCATCGTGTTCGTCAACCGGGACCGGGACGACCCGCCCCGGGTGGATGCCGGGGAGCCGATCCTGCAGGCGGAGCCCGCCTTCGCGGTCGCCGCCGTGCTGGCCAACCGCCGGGCCTTCGTCTTCCGGCCCTGGTCCCGCTCGGTGAACGGCACCCTCACGTTCTGCGACGAGCGCGGCACGGCCCGGGCCCGGGCGGTGGTCGTGAGCTACACCGGCAGGCCCCGCGCCACCTCCGCGGCGGCAGCTGACGGCGCCCTGAACTGTCCAAGCTAAGAAACTGAATGTCCTCCGGAATCCCTGATCATCCCCGGTATCCAACCGGTTGTCGGCCCGGGCCCTGCCGCGGGGCGGATCCCGGCACGATAGCGGCCGTTGACGTGACCCCTGACCGGCGGCTCTGGTGCGGACCCGAAAACAAGAAAAAGAACGGCAACGGGGCTTCAGCCTCATTGAACTCATGGTGGCACTGGTCGTCGTGGCCATCGCGCTCGGCATCGGCGTGCCGGTGTTCACCGGCATGGCCGCCAACGAGCGCATGAGCAGCGCGACCAACGACGTGGTGACCAGCCTGCACGGCGCCCGCAGCGAGGCGCTGATGCGCCGGGCGCCGGTGTCCGTCTGCCCCACGCCCGATGGCGCCGGCGCCTGCGTCGACGGCGGCAACCTGGCCCTGGGCTGGACCGTCTTCGTCGACCGCAACGCTGACGGCTCGATCAGCGCGGACGACGTGATCCTGCAACGGCACGCCGCCCTCCACCCCGAACTCCGGGACGGCGTCACCACCACGCCCTCGGCACTGGGCTTCACCGATGCCGGCAGCCTGCGCCCCGATCCCGACGCGCCCTTCACCGACTACAACATCCAGATCTGCGACCGCCGCGGCGACGTGGACACCGGCGCGGGAGTCGCCGCCGGCCGCTGGATCCAGGTAACGCCGCTGGGCCGGCAGCAGCTCGTGCGCGAGCGGGCCGTCATCCAGTCCGACAGGAATCCCCTCGGTGGCTGCTGAACGCCAGCGCAACCCCGGGCAGAAGGGCTTCACGCTGGTCGAGGTCCTGGTGGCCCTCGTCGTGATGTCCGTGGGCATGCTGGGGATCGCCGCGCTCTACCTGGAAGGCCTGCGGGCGGGCCGCACGGCGCTCTACCGCACCACCGCCATCACCCTCGCCGCCGACATGGCCGACCGGATCCGGGCCAACCGGAACGCCGGGCTCGCCTACGCCGGGACGGGCCCCGGCGCCGCTTCGGGCTGCGTGAACGGGCCCGTGGACTGCACGGCCGCCGAGCTCGCTGCCGATGACTGGCTCGACTGGAGCACCCGGTTGTCGGCACAGCTGCCGGAAGGCGCCTCCGGCGAAGTGGTCGTTGCCGGGGCGGCCCCGGCCACCTACACGATCACGGTGGCCTGGCCCGAGATCGGGCAGGAAGAACCGGCCACCTACACGCTGACGATGCAGCCATGAAATCGGGCATGACAGCAGCAAGTGCCCAGCGGGGCATGACCCTGATCGAACTCACCGTCGCGATGGCCATCGGCCTCTTCCTCATCGGCGGCGCGCTCTACGTCTACAGCCAGAGCAAGAACACCTACCGGGCCAGCGACAGCCTGACCCGGCTGCAGGAGACCGCGCGCTTCGCGCTGGACACGCTCGAGCCGGACATCCGTCTCGCCCGCTACTGGGGGCTGAACGCCGAACCGGCGCTGATCGACGATGGCGGCCTGGTGGCGACCTGCGGCGGCGCCGCCGCCGGCTGGGCGCTGGCGGACCTCTCCGCCGCCGTCGAGGTCCGGGACGACGACAGCTACAACCTCGCCGGATGCCCCGCCTTCAACGACGCGCCCCGGGATGGCAGCGACGTGCTGGTCATCCGGCATGCCGAGCCCTGGCAGGGCAACGTGGAGCCGGCGCCACAGGCCAACCGCCTGCAG
>CAZTGY010000281.1:0-944 GCA_964613445.1 uncultured Chromatiaceae bacterium
ACCGTCTCGATGGACGCCAACGTCGAGGACCAGTCCAACGCCACCATGGGCCTCAGCGGCCCCGTCCTTGGCGCCAAGCTCGGGCTGCGCTTCAACGCCGCCTGGTGGGACGAGAAGGGCTTCTACGACAACGCCATCACGGGGGACAGCCTCGGTGATGCCGAGGGCTTTGGCCTCGCACTGACCGCCAAGTCCCAGGTGACCGATACCGTCACGCTGAATTTCCGTGCCGAGTACCAGGACCAGCAGAGCGGGCCCAGCGCGACGGCGTTCCTGAAGTTCAACGACGAGACCCTGCTGCCCGAGGCCTCGCGCACCCCCTTCACCGACCCGGTGTCGGGCATCACCTACCCGGCCGAGTTCCGCTGCTTCGAGAAGCTGGCGAGCCAGACCTACAACGCCGCCCTGGCGGCCCGCAATGCCAGGCTCTACGACCCGAACTACACGCCCACCGGTCCGGATTCCGCCTTGCCCAACGTGCTCTACAGCAGCTCGCCCTGCGAGACGGCGGTGGCCAGCTTCGTGGGCGCCCCGCGGAACTTCAACGAAGGAGACATCGCCCTCGCGCCGAATCCGTTCACCGACCGGGATTACGAGGGCATCGACCGGCAGCTGATCCGCCTCTCCCTCGTGGCCGAGTGGGAAGTAGGCGCCGGCACGCTCAGCTCGCGGACCGGCTACGTCCACGAGGACGCGGATGAGAACGCGGACAACGGCAAGTTCGCCTTTGCGACCGACCCGTCCACCGTCTCGCCGCTGACCGGCGCGCCTTACCTCAACGGCAATCCCAATGGCTTCTTCCTGACGACCGAGAAGCTCACCACCCAGTTCAGCCAGGAACTCATGTTCCGGACCAATCTCGAGGGGCCCTTCCAGGGAACCCTCGGGGCGCTGTACTGGAAGGAGAACGTCGGCAACAGCAGCGACTCGATCACCGTCCAGGC
>CAZTGY010000281.1:954-4126 GCA_964613445.1 uncultured Chromatiaceae bacterium
CGTCCAGGCGTCGGGCAGCCACTGCGCCTGGTCCAGCGCCACCGGCCAGACCTTCGATGACCTGGGGCTCGCGGCGCCGGGCACCGGCTGCTACGGCTACACTGAGCGGGCGGTCGCCCCGCTGCTCCGGGGCGGCTTCGACTTCAGCGATGGCTCTGCCTACGACGGCGTCGCCCAGTACAAGGACATGAGCCCGGCAGACCGCAACACGGAGCACCAGTCGGTATTCGGCCTCGTGGACTACGAGGTTGCCCCCGACGTGCACGTGATCTTCGAGGGCCGCTACAACGACGAGGAGGTTGAGGCCGTAGGGCCCCAGTTCCTCAACCCCCTCGCCTCCGGCGGCCCGGGGAGCTGGAACCCCTGCGGCTTCTTCTTCAGGCCCTGCACCGACGCCTGGATGTTCGGCCCCGGCGGCCCGTTCGCCAGCCAGGCGGATTTCGAGGCGCAGTACGACAGCTGGAGCCCGGGCGAGGACGTCACGAGCCTCACGGACACCCGGTCCCTGAACGCGCTGAACGTGGCCCCGACGGGCAGCGACCAGCGCTGCACCACCGACCCGCTGAATCCGGGCGCCCCCCCCAGCTGCGTCACGCTGGCGACCTACGTTCCGTCCGGGTTCAGCAACACCTGGCAGGAACTGACCGGCAACACGCGCTATTACGCCCTGCGCGATGTCATCCCGACCCAGTGCCAGCAGAGCGCCCTGGTCCAGGAACGGCTGGCCATCGACGCCAACGGCGGCGCGGACCCCTTCGACCTGTTCAACCCCTACTGCGTGGACAGCATCTCGCGGACCGACAAGTGGTTCTCCCCGAAGCTGACCCTGAGCTGGCAGGTCAATGACGACCTGAATACCTACGCCTCCTGGGCGAAGGCCGAGAAGCCCGGTGGCTTCTCCACCCTCGGCATCGGGTCCAGCGGCCTCAACCGGGAACTCCTGGAGTTCGAGCCGGAGGAGCTGACCGTCTGGGAGATCGGCGCCAAGAAGACGGGGCTGGACGGCACCCTCGTGGTGAACACGGCCGCCTTCTTCCAGGATTTCAATGAAAAGCAGACCCTCGTATCGGTGCTGAACCGGGCCGGCGACCGCCTGGTCAACCGGCTCGAAAACGTCAATGGCGCCGAGGTGCTGGGCCTGGAAGTCGACGTAGCCTGGTCGCCCGAGTCACAACTCCTCGGCGGCAACTGGACGCTGACCGGCTCCTACACCTGGCTCGACGCCCAGTACGTGGACGCCGTCGTGGCCAACTCGTCGTTCACGTTCATTGCCGGCGCCGGCAACTGCGCGCCGACCGTCACCAACCCGGCCGTGAACAACGACGACAACCCCCTCAACGACATCTCGCCATCCGTCATCTGCAACGTCAGCCTCGACGGCAAGCGGCTCGAGGATGCGCCGTCGGGCAAGTTCGTGGGCAGCATCGGCTACACCCTGCCCATGGACAACAACATGGACTTCTTCGTGGAGACCGACCTCCTCTGGGTCGCGAAGCGCTACATCGAGGCCACCAACGAGAGCTGGGTCGAGGCAGACACCAACGTCGACCTCCGCATCGGGGTGCGCCGGGACAACTGGGACGTCACGGGCTACGTCTCCAACGTGTTCGACGACGAGACGATCGCCAATGTCCTGGGCGGCCCCAGCCTTTCCTGCTGCTTCACCCTGGGCAGCGGCATCGACCTGGCCGGGCAGGAGCCGCCGTCAAACAACCTGGAGGACGAACCCGGCAAGACGGTGATCGTCGAGCTGCCCCAGTTCCGCGCCGCCTTCGCGCCGGATCCGCGGGTGATCGGCGTCCGGGCCCGCTACCGGTTCGGCGGCGAGTAACCGCGGCGTAGGAGCGGCTTCAGCCGCGACCGGGAGTCACTCCCGGCGAGAATCGAGTCCGCGAGTCTCGAGCGGGAAGGGGGTCGCGCCTGAAGGCGCTCCTACGGTTTAGAATTCGCTGATCGGAACCCCTGGAGCGTTCAGAATGACGGGCAAGCTGGTGCTCTGCCGGCACGGACAGAGCACGTGGAATCTGGACAACCGGTTCACCGGCTGGACCGACGTGGACCTCACCGAGCAGGGGCGCAACGAGGCCCGGGAGGCCGGCCGGCAGCTCAAGGCGCTGGGCTACCGGTTCGACATCGCCTACACCTCGGTACTGAAGCGGGCCATCCGGACGCTGTGGCTGATCCTGGACGAGATGGACCTGATGTGGATCCCGGTCGAGCGCACCTGGCGGCTGAACGAGCGCCACTACGGCGCGCTGCAGGGCCTGGACAAGGCCGAGACGGCGGCGAAGCACGGCGAGGCCCAGGTGAAGATCTGGCGGCGGAGCTATGACATCCCGCCTCCGCCCCTGGAGGCCTCCGACGCCCGGCACCCGGCCAATGACCCGCGCTACGCCAGCATCCCGGGCGTGCCCGGCACGGAATCGCTCAAGGACACCCTCGCCCGGGTCCTGCCCTTCTGGCAGGACAGCGTGGCGCCCCGCCTGCTGCGGGGGGAGGACGTGCTGCTGGCCGCACACGGCAACAGCCTGCGCGCCATCGTGAAGATGCTCGACAACATGTCGGAGCAGGACATCCTCGAGTTCAACATTCCCACCGGCATCCCGATGGTCTACACCTTCGATCCGGAGCTGAAGCCGCTCTCCCGCGACTACGTGGGGGATCCCGAGTCCATCCGCAAGGCCGCCGAGGCCGTGGCACGGCAGGGAACGAGCAAAGGCAGGTCCGCGTGATCTACTCCCTCGACGGACTCACGCCGACGCTGGGGCGCGACGTCTTCGTGGCACCGGGCGCGACCGTCGTCGGCGACGTGCACCTGGGCGATGAAGTCAGCATCTGGTTCGGCGCCGTCCTCCGTGGCGACGTCGAGCGTCTCACCATCGGGCGCGGCAGCAACGTCCAGGACAACTCGGTGCTCCACTCCGACCCGGGATCTCCCCTGCTGGTGGGCGAGCGGGTGACGGTCGGGCACGGCTGCATCCTGCACGGCTGCGTCGTCGGCGACGGCGCGCTGATCGGCATGGGCGCCTCGATCCTGAACGACGCCCGCGTCGGCCGGAACTGCCTCGTGGGAGCCAACGCCCTGATCACGGAAGGCAAGGAATTCGCGGACGGCATGCTCATCGTCGGCGCGCCGGCGCGGGCCGTCCGGCCCCTGACGCCCGAGGAACTG
>CAZTGY010000282.1:0-4121 GCA_964613445.1 uncultured Chromatiaceae bacterium
GAGTCTCCCGGCGAAGGGGAAGCCCGGTCGCGCCTGAAGGCGCTCCTACGACGCCGCGGCCGGCGCCGTCTCGCACCCGACCTTGAGCGGCAGCATCGCCTCATCGAACAGGGCGTCCACCTCCGCCTGGGTGGCCAGCTGGGCGGCCTTCCGCGTGAGGTGCGGCGTGAGGTGCGGCGCAAACAGCGCGACGAAATCCACCATGTACCGGCGCAGGACGGAATCCCGCCGGAAGCCCAGCCAGGTGGTCACGCGGGGAAACAGGCCCTCGGCCGACAGCGCCGTCAGGTCCTTCTGGTCCTGGCACTCGTAGGCCATCGGCGCCACGATGCCCACGCCCATGCCCATGCGCACGTAGGTCTTGATGATGTCCGCGTCCCGCGCGGTGAAGACCACGTTGGGCTCCAGTCCCTGCTCCGCAAACGCCTTCTTCAGTGACGACTCGCCGGTGGTGCCGAAGACGTAGGTCACGAGCGGGTAGCCCGCCAGCACGGGGAGCGTCAGGTCCTTCACCGCCGTCAGCGGGTGGCCATTGGGCACGAGGATGATCCGGTCCCACCGGAAACAGGGCAGCAGCACGAGGCCGGGGAACAGCTGGCGGGAGCCGGTGGCGATCGCGAAGTCCACCCGGTTGGCAGTCACCAGCTCGGCGATCTGCTCCGAGGTGCCCTGGTGCAGTTCCAGGTTGATCCGGGGGTAGCGCTCCCGGAACTCCTTGATGACGTCCGGCAGGACGTGGCGCGCCTGGGTGTGCGTGGTGCCAATCGACAGCGTGCCTTCCTGCTCGCCGGACAGGTCGCTGGCGAGGTTCCGGATGTTCTCCGCCTCGCGCATGATCCGCCGGGCGCGGGCGATGACGTCACGGCCCGCGGGCGTTATGGCGGCCAGGCTCTTGCCCTTGCGCGTGAAGAGCTGGACGCCCAGTTCCTGCTCCAGCAGCTTGAGCTGCTTGCTGATGCCGGGCTGGCTGGTGTACAGGCGTTCGGCGGCAGCGGTGATGTTCAGGCCGCTGTCGGCAATAGCCACCAGGTATTTGAGCTGTTGCAAGGTCATGGACGGGCCTATATAGCCAGAAGTTACAAGAGCCTGTCAATCGTCTATTTTTTTCCTGGCCATCAGGGGGCTATCGTGCCCCGTCCCCCCGCGTCGACTCCAAGTCATGGACTACCTGCCGATCTTCGCGTCCCTCGCCGGACAGCCCTGCCTCGTGGTGGGCGGCGGAGCCGTGGCCGAGCGCAAGGCGTTGCAGCTGCTGGCCGCAGGCGCCCGGGTGACCGTCAATGCCCCGGCGCTGACCCCCGCCCTGGAGGCGGCCCTGGGCGAAGGCCGCCTCTCGGTCGCGCGCCGACCCTTCGATCCCGCGCTCGTGCCGCGGCAGCTGCTCGTGATCGCCGCCAGCAGCGACCGGGCCGTGAATCACGCGGTGGCCGACGCGGCCCGTGCCGCGCTCCGGCTCTGCAACGTGGTCGACGACCCCGCCGTCTCGACCTTCATCAGCCCGTCCGTCGTCGACCGGTCGCCGCTGCTGATCGCCGTGTCCAGCGGCGGCCAGGCGCCGGTGCTGGCCCGCCTCGTGCGGCAGCGGCTGGAGCGCTGGCTGCCGGCCCGCCTGGCCGAGCTGGCCACCTGGGCCGGGGCGTGGCGCGAACGGGTGAAGGAGGCGCTGCCCGACGTGACGGCCCGCCGGCGCCTGTGGGAGGACGTGCTGGCCGGCGTCCTCGACGCCCGCACCGGTCCCGCCCAGGCGGTCATCGACGGGCGCACCGCGGAAGCCGACGACGCCCTGTCACGCCGGCTCCGCAACCCGGAGAATCCGGGCGCAATGACCGGCGAAGCGTGGATCGTGGGCGCCGGTCCCGGCGACCCGGGCCTGATCACCGCCAGCGGCCTGCACTGCCTGCAGCACGCCGACGTGGTGCTGCACGACCGGCTCGTCGCGCCCGCCCTCCTCGCCTTCGCGCGCCGGGATGCGGAACTGATCGACGTGGGCAAGGCCGGCGGCAGCGCCTCCACGTCCCAGGCGCACATCAACGCGCTGCTCCTCGACCGCGTCCGGGCCGGGCATCGCGTCTGCCGGCTGAAGGGTGGCGACCCCTACGTGTTCGGCCGCGGGAGCGAGGAAGCCCTGGCCCTTGCCGCGGCGGGCCTGCCCTTCCGGGTGATCCCGGGCGTCACCGCCGCCAGCGGCTGCGGCGCCTACGCCGGGATTCCGCTCACTCATCGCCACGCGTCCTGCGCGGTGACCTTCGTGACGGCGCATCGGGGCGCCGACGCCGAGCCGGACTGGCAGGGGCTCGCCGCCCTGGGCCAGACGCTGGTCGTGTACATGACGGGCCGGCGCCTGGCGGCCGTCGCCGACGCGCTGCTCCGTCACGGCCGCCCGGCCAGCACGCCGGCAGCGGTGGTCATGGGCGGCACGACCCGGGACCAGCGCGTCGTGGCAGGCGCCCTGGGTGACATCGCCGGCAAGGCGGCCGCCGCGGGCGTGTCGTCGCCGGCGATTCTCTACGTGGGCGACGTCGTCGCACTGCGTGAACAGCTGGACTGGTTTCGACCCGCCGCCGGCACCGCGGCCTACAATGAGGCAACGTCAGGAGCACCCCCATGATCTACAACAACATCCTCGAGACGATCGGCCGCACGCCGGTGGTCCGGCTGAACCGCATCGCACCGAAGCACGTCGACATGTACGTGAAGGTCGAGGCCTTCAATCCGGCAGGCTCCGTCAAGGACCGGCTGGCCCTGGCGATCATCACGGATGCGGAACAGCGCGGCGTGCTGAAGCCGGGCCAGACCGTCATCGAGGCCACCTCGGGCAACACCGGCATCGCGCTCGCCATGGTCTGCGCCGCCCGTGGCTATCCGTTCGTCGCCACGATGGTCGAGACCTTCTCGATCGAGCGCCGGAAGATCATGCGGGCCTTCGGTGCGCGGGTGATCCTCACGCCGGCGGCCGGCCGCGGCTCCGGCATGGTCCGCCGCGCCGAGGAGCTGGCAGCGCGGCACGGCTGGTTCCTGGCCCGGCAGTTCCAGAACCCGGCGAATCCCGCCTGGCATCGCCAGACCACGGGGCCCGAGATCCTGCTGGACTTCGCCGGTCGCCGCCTCGACTTCTGGGTCACCGGCTGGGGGACGGGCGGCACGCTCACCGGCGCCGCCGAAGTGCTCAAGGCGGCGCGGCCCGGCGTGCGCATCGTCGCCACCGAACCGGCCGGCGCGTCGCTGCTCGGCGGACAGGAGTGGAAGCCCCACAAGATCCAGGGCTGGACGCCGGACTTCCTGCCGGACGTGCTGAACCCGAAGGCCTACGACGAGCTCGTCACCGTCACCGACGACGAAGGCAAGGAGAACGCGCTGCGCCTGGCCCGGGAAGAAGGCATCTTCGTCGGCCTCTCCGCCGGCGCGACGCTGGCGGCGGGACTGAAGGTGGCGCAGAAGGCGCCCGCCGGCTCCTCCATCCTCGTGATGCTGCCCGATACCGGGGAGCGCTACCTGTCGACATTCCTCTTCCAGGAGGTGCCCGAGGGCTCCGATGACGAATGGCTCGCCGGCATCGAGGGCGGCAAGCCCGCCTGAGCGCCGACGATGGCACCGCACCTGAACGCCCTCATCGCCCGGCTGTGGTGCCTGCACTGGCCCGGGGCCCGCGCGCCCGACAGTGCCGGTGCCGGGCTCCGGAGCTCCGCTGTCGTGCTCGACACCTGCCTCCGGCGCCTCGCCTTCGGGCTGGCACCCCGGCCGGACCCGGCGGCCGGAACCACCGGTGAACTCAGCACCGGCGCCGGCGCCTACCGCCTCCTGCTCGAAGTCGCCAGCGGCCTGCGCAGCGCCGTGCCCGGCGAGACCAACGTGTCGGGGCAGTTCCGGCGGGCCTGGGACGAGGCGGCGCAGTGGCTGGCAGCGGAGGAGATTTCCCGCCTGCGGCCCGTCATCCAGGCGCTGCAGGCAGACACGCGCGCGCTTCGTGCCAGGCACCTGCAGGGCGTCGCGGGCGGCTCCTACGGCAGCCTCGTGCGCGAGCTGCTGGCGCCGCGGCGCGATGCGCGCGTGCTGTTCGTCGGCACCGGCGAGCTCGCGCGCTCCATGCTGCCGCTGTTCCGCGCCTGGGACGTGGGCGCCTG
>CAZTGY010000283.1:0-4096 GCA_964613445.1 uncultured Chromatiaceae bacterium
GCTGGCCACCCGCGTCAGGGAGACAGACGAGTTCTACCGCTCGGTGACCCCGCCGGGAGTGTCGCCGGACGCCGCAAACGTGATGCGCCAGGCCATCGCCGGCATGCTCTGGAGCAAGCAGTTCTTCTTCTTCGACGGGGACAACTGGCTGGACGAGCACCACTCCAACCCGCTGCACAGTGGTTACCACGCCGCCCGGAACTCGGACTGGTTCCACATGCTGAACGAAGACGTCATCTCCATGCCGGACAAGTGGGAGTACCCCTGGTACGCCGCCTGGGACCTGGCCTTCCACACGCTCCCGCTCTCCATCGTGGATCCCGACTTCGCCAAGGAGCAGATGGAACTGATGCTGCGGAGCGCGTACCTGCACCCCAACGGCCAGATGCCCGCCTACGAGTGGAACTTCAGCGATGTGAACCCGCCGGTCCACGCCTTCGCCACCCTGTTCCTGCACCGCACCGACCAGGCGCTGAGGGGTGACGCGGACCTGGATTTCCTTCGGCTCACGTTCAACAAGCTGCTGCTGAACTTCACCTGGTGGGTGAACCGGAAGGACCGCTTCGGCAAGAACGTCTTCGAGGGCGGCTTCCTGGGCCTCGACAACATCGGCGTCTTCGACCGCAGCGCCCCGCTGCCCACCGGCGGCCACCTGGAGCAGGCGGACGGCACGGCGTGGATGGCCCTGTTCAGCCAGAACATGCTGGAACTGGCGGCGGAGCTGGCCGGCCACGACCGCAGTTACGAGCCCATGGTCTTCAAGTTCATCGAGCACTTCTACTTCATCGCCGCGGCCATCAACCGGCCCGGCCAGGAGGGCATGTGGGATGAGGAGGACGGGTTCTACTACGACGTCCTGCGGCTCCCCGACGGCAGCGCACAACGACTGAAGGTGCGCTCCATGGTGGGCCTCCTGCCCCTGTGCGCCACCACGGTGATCGAGAAGCGGCAGCGGGATCTCGTGCCGCAGGCAACGGCCAGCCTCGGCCGGCGCCTCCGCCGCATGCCCGAACTCATGGCCTCCATTCACCCGACCGGGCCCGGTCACTTGGGCGTGGCCGAACGCGGGATGCTCGCGCTCGTCAACCCGGAGCGGCTCCGCAGGATCCTCACGAAGATGCTCGATGAGGACGAATTCCTGAGCCCCTACGGCATCCGCTCCCTGTCGAAGTTCCACGAGCAGCACCCCTTTGCCGTCCACGTCGGGGGCCAGGAGTACCGGGTGAACTACCTGCCGGCCGAGTCGGACACAGGCATGTTCGGCGGCAACTCCAACTGGCGGGGCCCCGTGTGGATGCCGGTCAACGTGCTGCTGATCCGGGCGCTCCTGAACTTCCACCAGTACTACGGGGATGACTTCCGGATCGAATGCCCGACCGGCTCCGGCAAGCTCATGAACCTGTTCGAGGTCGCGAAGGAGATCTCCGACCGGCTCAGCCGCATCTTCCTGCGCGACGGGCAGGGCCGGCGCCCCGTCTACGGCGGCACGGAGAAATTCCAGTCGGACCCCCACTGGCGCGACCACATCCTGTTCTATGAATACTTCCACGGGGACAACGGCGCAGGACTCGGCGCCAGCCACCAGACCGGCTGGACGGGACTGGTGGCGAAACTGATCCAGCTGTTCGGCATGCTCGACGCCGACACGGCGCTGAAAGCTGGCAAGGATGCGGCGTTCGCCCGGGGCACAAAGGCAGGCAAGGCAGAAGCGTGAGCGCGTCGCCTGCCCAGCCGTCCCTGTACCAGATCAACACGCGGGTCTGGCTGACCGGGATGGCCGCAGCGCCGGGCAGGCGGGCGACGCTGGATGACGTTCCCGACGTAGAGCTGGACCGCCTGCGGGATCTCGGCTTCGACTGGATCTGGCTGCTCTCCGTCTGGCAGACGGGGCCTGCGGCCCGCGCGATCTCGCGGACGAATCCCGGGTGGCGCCGCGAGTTCGTGGCGACCCTGCCGGACCTCGGGGACGACGACATCGCCGGTTCGGGGTTCGCGATCCAGGACTACGCCGTGCATCGTGACCTGGGCGGGCCTGCCGCCCTGGCCCGGCTGCGCGGCCGACTGGCGCAGCGCGGCCTGAAGCTGATGCTCGACTTCGTCCCCAATCACATGGCCCCGGATCACCCCTGGGTCGGCGACCATCCGGACTGGTTCGTGGGCGGCAACGAGTCCGACCTGGACCGCGCGCCCCAGAATTACTGCCGCGTGCAGACGAAGGGCGGTCCCCGGGTGCTGGCCTACGGCCGGGACCCCTACTTCGACGGCTGGCCCGACACCCTCCAGCTCAATTACGGCAACCCGGCGACCCGGCAGGCGATGACCGGCGAACTCGAGCGCATCGCCACCCAATGCGACGGCGTCCGCTGCGACATGGCCATGCTGGTGCTGCCCGACGTGTTCGAACGCACCTGGGGCCTCCGGGCCGAACTCTTCTGGCCGAAGGCCACCGAGGCCGTACGGCGCCGGCATCCGCACTTCCTGTTCATGGCCGAGGTCTACTGGGACCTGGAATGGACCCTGCAACAGCAGGGCTTCGACTACGCCTATGACAAGCGGCTGTACGACCGCCTGCGCGAGGGCCACGCCCGCCCCGTGCGGGAGCATTTCCACGCCGGGCTCGACTACCAGGGCAGGCTGGCCCGCTTCCTGGAGAACCACGACGAGCCGCGGGCGGCCGCCACCTTCCCGCCGGGAATGCACGAGGCCGCCGCCCTCATCACGTTCCTCTCGCCGGGACTGCGCTTCTTCCACCAGGGCCAGCTCACGGGATGGACGAAGCGCATCTCGCCCCACCTGGTTCGCGCCCCGCAAGAGCCGGTGAACCCGCAACTGCAGGAGTTCTACGCGCGGCTGCTCAACGTGCTGCGCCAGCCCGTGGTGCGCGATGGCCAGTGGCAGCTGCTCAACTGCCGGCCCGCCTGGGACGGCAACTGGACCTGGGACTGCTACGTGGCCTGTGCCTGGCACGGGCCCGGTGACGAGCGGCTGCTGGTCACGGTGAACTACGCGGCGAACCGGAGCCAGTGCCGGGTGCAGCTGCCGTTCACCGACCTGGGCACCGGCCGCTGGCAGCTCAGGGACCTGATGGGCGACGCCGCCCATGAGCGGGACGGCGGCGAGCTGCAGTCCCGGGGCCTCTACCTGGACGAGGCGCCGTGGTCGGCCTGCGCATTCTCGCTCACGAAAGTGCCGTGAACAGGGCTCACCGCCATTTCGTTCGCCGGGAGCGCGCCAGCAGGTAGCATTGCCGGCATGGCAAGCTCCACGACCCGGGACCTCATCGCTGCGCTGGCGGCCTGCGTCGGCGCAGACCGCGTCATCACCGACCCTGTGGAGCGCCGGCTGCTCAGCACGGATCTCTATGCGGAGGGCGCCACCTGCGCCGCCGCCATCCGGCCGGCCGACACGGCCTCGCTGGCGGCCGCCGTGGCCGCGGCGACAGCGGCCGGCCATGCCGTGATCCCCCGCGGCGGCGGCCTCTCCTACACCGGCGGCTACGTCCCGGACACGGAGCGCGCGGTCATCGTCGACACCCGGGACCTGGCCGGCGTCGTCGAGCTGGACGCCGGGGGGATGACCCTCACCGTGCGCACGGGCACGACCTGGGAAGCGATCGACGCGGTACTCGCGCCCCACGGGCTGCGGCTCCCCTGGTTCGGCACCTTCTCGGGGCGGGCCGCCACCGTCGGCGGCGGACTGTCCGGCGGCGCGCTGTTCTACGGCACGGCCCGCTACGGCGCCGCCGCGGACAACGTGCTGGACCTCGAGGTGGTCTGTGCCGACGGGCGGGTGCTGCGCACCGGCCAGGCCGCCTTCCGCAACGGCAAGCCCTTCTACCGCACCCACGGCCCCGACCTCACCGGGCTCTTCCTGCACGACGGGGGGGCCTTCGGGATCAAGACCGGGGCCACGTTCCGCCTGATCGAGCGCCCGGCCCACACCGGTTACCTGTCCTGGGCGTTTCCCGACGCGTTCTCCGCCGCCGCCGCGGTCTCCGCCATCGGGCGCAGCGGCGCGACCGAGGAGGCCTACGTGTTCGACCCGGCGACGACGGCGCGGGGCCTCACGGCCGGCAATCTCGCCAGCGACCTGCGCC
>CAZTGY010000284.1:0-4091 GCA_964613445.1 uncultured Chromatiaceae bacterium
CTTGAGTTAATCTCGGCGAAGCCGCTCCGCAACGGCGCGGTCGCCATGCACTACCGGCGCGCGGGCCGCGGAGCTCAATCGTCCGGCGGCAGCCGATTGTTCCCGGATTGATCGGAGGACGACATGGGACGGTATATCGACGGCTTCGTGATCCCCGTGCCGAAGGATCGCATCGAAGACTACCGGCGCATGGCCGAGAAGGCCGCGCTGGTCTGGAAGGAGTACGGCGCACTGGATTACTGGGAATGCGTCGGCGATGACCTGGGCGGGCCGGGCATGGTCTCGTTCCCGCAACTCGCCCAGGCGGGCCCGGATGAAACCGTGGTCTTTGCGTGGGTGGTCTTCGAATCCCGTGAACACCGGGACCGGGCGAACGAGAAGATCATGGCCGATCCCCGGCTCAGCGGGCTGATGGACCCCGACAGGCCGATTTTCGATTCCAGGCGCATGGCTTACGGCGGCTTCAGGGAACTGGTGCACGCCTAGTGGCACGCCCTGGTCCACCGCTGCCGCATTAGCAACGACTGTCCAAACGGAGGACGCTGACCGTGTATTCGAAGACCCTCCTCGCTGGCTGGGCCGACATGGACTTCAACTCCCACATGAGGAACACGGCCTTCCTCGACAAGTCTGCCGACGTCCGGGTGATGTACTTCGCGGACTACGGTTTCCCGGCGCAGGAGTTCTCGCGCCTCCGCCTCGGCCCGGTCGTGATGAAGGACGAGGTCGAGTACCGCAAGGAGGTCAGCCTGTTGCAGGACATCACGGTGACCCTGGCCATCGCGGGCCACTCCGAGGATGGCAGCCGGTTCATTCTCCGGAACGAGATCTTCCGCCTGGACGGCACGCTCTGCGCCAGGGTGACGAGTTCGGGCGGGTGGCTGGACCTGAACGCCCGCAAGCTCGTCTCGCCGCCGGAGCCCTTGCTGAAGGCCATGACATCACTCGAGCGCACGAGTGACTTCACGGTCCTGCCCTCCAGCCTTCGGGAACCGCGTGGCTGACCCGGCGCCCTGGACCTGCCCGACATGCCACGTCACCGTGGCCACGCCTTTCTGCGCCCAGTGCGGGGAAGAGCCGGTCGCGTCCGCCGACCTCACCCTGCGCGGCCTCGCCGCCCGGATCATCCATGCCTTCACGAGCATCGATGCCCGCGCGGCGCGCTCGGCGCGCCTGCTCCTCCGCCATCCCGGCCAGCTCACGCTGGCGTGGACCGCCGGCATCCGCAAGCCGTTCGTGGCCCCGTTCCAGCTCTTCCTGATCGCCAACGTCATCTTCTTCGCGGTGCAGTCGGCCACCGGCGAGAACATCTTCAGCTCTTCGCTGGAGTCCCATCTTTACCACCAGGACTGGAGTCCCCTGGCCCGGTCGCTCGTGGCCACCCGCCTGCACGCCACCTCCATGACGATCGGGCAGTACGAAGCGGTGTTCGACCGTGCCGCCGTGCTGAACGCCAAGTCACTCATCCTGCTGATGGCGCTGCTATTCGCCCTGTTCCTGCCGCTGGCCTTCTACCGGGAGCGTCGCCCGTTCATGACGCACGTGGTCTTCTCGCTGCACCTCTACACCTTCCTGCTGCTCCTGTTCTGCGTGGCATTGCTGGTCGCCAGGCTGAGCGCGTTGCTCGGGTTCGGCGGGCTTGGCGATCCCGCCGTCGACAACGTGCTGAGCATCGCCAACCTGGCGGCGTGCGGCGCCTACCTCCACCTGGCGATCCGCCCGGTCTATGGCACGACGGGCGTGCGCCACGTGGCCACCACGGCCCTGCTTGCCCTGTCGGTGGCGGGCATTGCGCTCGCCTACCGGTTCGCCATCTTCCTGATCACCCTCCATGGAACCTGAGCTGCCGCTCGACAACATCGACATGCTCCGTGGCCTCGTCATCGTGATCATGGCGCTGGCGCCGGGACTGGTGGCTCAGCTACGTCTAGCCGTGGCGACACGCTTGCCCGACAATGCGGCATGGAACCGTTGACCGGAGGCTGCTTCTGCGGCCGGGTCCGCTACCAGGTCACGTCACCCCTGGGCGGCGGCCGCAGCTGTCACTGTTCGCGCTGCCGGAAGGCGTTCAGTGGCGCGGGCTCTGCCTACGCGGAAGTCGTGCCCGGCTCCTTTGCCTGGACCCGCGGCGAAGACCACCTCACGCGCTACGAGACCGCGCCGGGCTGGGGCCTCTGCTTCTGTCGCACCTGCGGCACGACGCTCTGCGGGACGCAGGGCGAAGCCGTGCACGGCGTCACCCTCGGCACCGTCGACGGCGACCCCGGGGTGCACATCGACATGCACATCTTCGTCGGGTCGAAGGCGCCGTGGGATCTCATCGGCGGCAGCGCTCCCCAGTTTCCGGAGTTCCCGCCGTGAATGAACGCGGCACTGCCGTCCGGATGAACCGGCGATGAGCCGCCTCCATCGCCTCCTCCGCAAGCCCTTCTTCGGCCGGTTCGAGGTTCCCTGGGCCTGGCCGGCCGGGACGGACCCGTCCGCGTGGGAGCGCGTCGCGGTCCGCAGCGGCAACGGCGCCCGCCTCGCCGGCCTGTGGGGCCCGGCTTCCGGCGACGCCCGCGCCACGCTCGTGCTCGCCCACCCCATGGGCAAGGCGGCCAAGGGCTTCTGGCTCCGGCACGGCCACGCGGACCTCTTCCGCCGGTCGGGCTTCAACGTGCTCGCCGTCGATGCCAACGGCTTCGGCGAGAGCGAGGCGGCCTCGTTCGACTATCCGGCCGACTTCCTGGCCGCGGGCATCTGGGCGCAGGAACGGCAGCCGGCGCTCGCCGTCGGCCTGGTCGGCGCCTCCTTCGGCGCCGGCTGGGGACTGTGCTCGATGGCCCGCCCCGGAAGCCCCTACCGGGCCGCGGTCCTCGAGGCGGCGTTCCCGACCCTCCCGGAATTCTGGCGCCACTACCCGGTAGCTCACGCGACACTGCGATTTTCCCAGTTCGTCTGGCCGTCCATCGAGCGCGGCCTCCGGCCGGAGCGCGAGGCTGCCCGGGTCGTCGGCCGCCCGTCGGTGCTGCTCGTGTACGGCGACGCCGACCGGTACACGCCGCCGGAGCACGGCCAGCGTCTCCTCGACGCGTTTGCGGCCTCGGCACGGGCCGAGCTGCTGGTGATCGGGGGAATCGACCACACCTTCGCGTGGCGCGACGCGCCCGAAACCTATGAGTCGCGCGTGATCCCCTTTCTCAGCGCCGCACTGTCGGCGTGAATCGCCTCGTCTTCGGGCCCCTGGCCGACGCGGCCGACATGGTGATCCGGGACGCCGTCGCCGCGGACTTCGCGCAGATCCTCCGGCTGAATGCCGGGTCGGAGCATTTCCTGAGCCCGCTGACGTTGCAGCGCCTGGAGCAACTGCACGGCCAGGCCGCGTACCACCGCGTCATCGCGGGCCCGGCCGGCGTTGCCGCCTTCCTCCTCGCCTTCCGCGAGGGCTGCGCCTATGACAGCCCGAACTACCGCTGGTTCAGCGAGCACTTCGACCGGTTCCTGTACGTCGACCGGATCGTGGTCGCGGACGCGCGGCGGGGCCAGGGCCTCGGCAGGCTGCTCTACGCCGACCTCTTCGCGTTTGCCCGGGCGAGTGGCGCTGGCCGCGTCACCTGCGAATTCGACATCGAGCCGCCCAACGAGGCCTCGCGCCGGTTCCATGCGGGCTTCGGCTTCACCGAGGTCGGTACGCAGCGGGTGGGCGCCGGGAGCAAGCGGGTGTCCCTCCAGGCCGTCGACCTCGAGCCGTCCGTCGGGCAACAACCGCCCTTGAATCTCCAGCGCTTCGGGGCGTCGCAGCTGCCGGAGCTGATGAGCTGGTTCCCGGACCACGCCAGTTGCCGGACCTGGGGCGGGCCCCGGTTCCGGCACCCGTTTACCGCGGCGACGTTCAGGGACGACGCCAGGCTGGACAGCCTGCCCTCCTGGGTGCTCGTCACGCCCGACGGCACGCTGGCCGCCTTCGGGCAGTACTACCGGCGGCTCGGGCGCTGCCACCTGTCCCGCCTGGCGGTGTCCCCGGCGCTGCGCGGGCGCGGGATAGGCACCACCCTCGTGCGCGAACTCTGCAGGCGCGGCCGGGAGGAACTGGGCACGGACACGTACTC
>CAZTGY010000285.1:0-4085 GCA_964613445.1 uncultured Chromatiaceae bacterium
CAGCGCCGCCGCCGGCATGACGTCCAGCAGGCAGCGACCGCCCGGGCCCGGGTCCAGGTAGAGCGACTCCACGTGCTCACTGGCCGGCAGCATGCTGAGGAAGAAGTCCACGCGCTCGCAGGCCGCCGCCGCCGAGGCCGCGACGCTGCCGCCCGCGGAGCTGATTCGGTCGAGCGCCGCCGGCATCAGATCGAAGGCCAGCACGTCGTGGCCCGCCTTGATGAGGTTGACGGCCATCGGGCCGCCCATGTTGCCGAGGCCGACGAAGCCGATGCGCGCCATCAGGAATCCTCCAGGTCTGCGAGCGGGTTGCGGGCCCAGGGGGCCGTGAAGTGGGAGTCGACATAGCCCGGCGGCAGGTCCTCCACGCGGGGATACCGCCACGCGGGCGAGTTGT
Source organism: uncultured Chromatiaceae bacterium (assembly GCA_964613445.1). Taxonomy (GTDB): domain Bacteria; phylum Pseudomonadota; class Gammaproteobacteria; order Steroidobacterales; genus SHZI01. The sequence continues at coordinate 398 of CAZTGY010000285.1, forward strand.
CCTTGTCGATGATCAGCGCCCGAATGCCTTCGCGAAAGTCCGGATTCCGGGCGCAGTGGGTCGCGATGGTGATCTCCATCCGGAAGCTGTCGGCCAGCGCCTGGCCGGGCACCCGGCAGAGCTGCCCGAGCAGGATGCCCACCGAGGTCGGGCAGCCCTTGTCCATGGCGGCGATGCCCCGGTCCAGCCAGGGGTGCACGCCCCGCAACGCGCGTATGCGCCGGGCCAGCGCCCCGGCATCCGGCGGCAGGTCCGGCAGGCGTTCGGCGAGCAGGTCGCCGTGGGCGGCCAGCGGGCCCGGCGGCAGCGCGGCTTGCCCTCGGCCGAGGCAGGCCTCGAGGCGCCCGGCATCGGACCCGTCGCCGTGCCAGTCCAGCTTCAGCAGCCCGTCAACCAGCGATCGCCAGTCCTCGGGCATGGCGTGGGTGGCCAGGCCGCAGTGCAGGGCGTCCGAGGCGTTGACCGGGCTGCCGGTCGCGCCGAGGAACTGCGCCCAGGCCGTCGGCAGCTTGCCGAGGACCCGGGAGCCGCCCGCGTCCGGAAACAGGCCGATCGCCACCTCGGGCATGGCGATCCGGGACGTGCCGGTCACGACGCGGAAGCGGGCCGCCGAGAAGATCCCGAGGCCGCCGCCCATGACCGCCCCGTGACCCAGCGCGATCACCGGCTTTGGAAAGGTGTGCAGCTGGTAGTCGAGCCGGTACTCGGCGGCGAAGAACTCCGCCGCGTACCCGTCCACGTCCGTCCCCGCCGCCTGGTCGCGGCGCATGCCCGCGTAGAGGGCCTGCAGGTCGCCACCCGCGCAGAAGGCGCGGTCCCCGGATCCCCGGAGCAGGACGCCGGCCACGTCGGGCCGCCGCGCCCACCCGCCGAGCGCCGGCGCGAGGATCCGGATCATCGGCAGGGACAGCGCGTTGAGCGTCCTCTCCGAATTCAGCACGGCCACCGCGAGGACGTGCCCGGACGTCGTCGCGTATTCCTCCAGCAGCACCGGGGCATCGGCGGCAGCCTGCCGCCCGCGCCCGGTCATGCGTCCTTCCACGCCGGCTTGCGCTTCTCCAGGAAGGCCCGCACGCCTTCCACCTGATCCGGGGAATCGAAGAGCTGGACGAAGGCCTCGCGTTCGCCGGCATGGGCCGCGGCCATGGGGCCGCCGCGGGCCCGCTGGATGAGCTGCTTGCAGGCGGCGACCGCCCGGGGGCTCTGGTTGCACACCGACCCGGCCAGTTCCAGGGCCCGGCGCAGCGCGGCGCCCGTGCCGGCGATCTCCTCGACCAGGCCGATGCGCAGGGCGGTCTCCGCGTTCACGCGTTCGCCACACAGGATCATGCGCTTGGCCCAGCCCTCGCCGACGAGCCAGGCCAGGTTCTGTGTTCCACCCCCGCAGGGCAGCAGGCCGACGGTGGCCTCGGGCAGGGCCATCTGGACCTGGGGCTCGGCGATGCGGAGGTCGCAGGCCAGCGCGCATTCCAGCCCGCCGCCCATGGCGTAGCCGTTCAGCGCGGCTATGCTCACGCCGCGAAAATTCGCCAGGGCCCCGAAGGCCGCGCCAAAGGCGGTCGCCATCGTGCGGGCCACGCCCTTATCCCCCGCGGCGAACAGCTTCAGGTCGGCCCCTGCGGAGAAGAACTTCCCGCCGCTGCCGGTGATGACGAGTGCCCGGATATCCCGGTCCGCTTCCGCGCCAGCCACCAGGGCCTGCAGGCCCGCCAGGCTCTCCTCGTCCCAGGTGTTCGCCGGCGGCGTGTTGAGCGTGACGAGCAGAGTCTGGCCGTGCTTATCGGCTGAGAGCTTGACGGTCGGGCTTATCACCGCATCTCCTCCAGCACGCCTTCCATCAGCAGCCTGCGGCCGATGATGACCCGCATGATCTCGTTGGTGCCCTCGAGGATCTGGTGGACGCGCGTGTCGCGCAGGTGCCGCTCGAGGGGCAGCTCCTGCAGGTAGCCATAGCCCCCGTGCAGCTGCAGCGCCTGGTTGCACACGTCGAACCCCACGTCGGTGGCGTAGCGCTTGGCCATGGCGCAGTAGGTGGTCGCTTCGGGATCCTGCCGGTCGAGCTTCCAGGCAGCCAGGTGCAGGAGCTGCCGGGCGGCCACGAGTTCCGTCGCCATGTCGGCCAGCCTGAACTGCAGCGCCTGGAACGAGCCGATCGTCCGGCCAAACTGCTGCCGCTCGTTGAGGTAGGCGCCGGCGCGCTCCAGGGCCGACTGGGCGGTGCCGATGGAGCAGGCCGCGATGCTGAGGCGGCCGCCGTCGAGGCCCTGCATGGCGATCCGGAAGCCCTCGCCCTCGGCGCCGAGCCGGTTGCCCGCCGGGATGACCACGTCGTCGAAGTCGATCTGGGCCGTTGGCTGGCTCTTCCAGCCCAGCTTCATCTCACGGCGGCCGTAGCTGATGCCGGCGGACTGCGCGGGCACGAGGAAGCTGCACACGCCGGCGTGCCCGGCGTGCACGCCGTCAGCATCCTGCAGGCGCGCCATCACGACCAGCGCGTCCGTGACGCCGGCACCCGAGATGAAGGCCTTGCTGCCCGTGATCCGGTAGGTGTCGCCATCGCGCCGGGCCAGGGTCCGCAGTGAGCCTGCGTCGGACCCGGCGCCGGGTTCGGTGAGGCAGTAGGAGGCGAGCTGTTCCCCGGCGGCCAGGCCCGCGCACCACTGCGCCCGGAGGGCATCCGGGCCGAAGGTGGCGATCATCCAGAGCGCCATGTTGTGGATGCTGATGTAGGCCGTCGTGGACGTGCAGCCCCGCGACAGCTCCTCGATGATCAGGCAGGACTCCAGCCGCGACAGCCCGAGGCCGCCCGCGCTGGCCGGCATGTACAGCGCGCAGAAGCCCAGGTCGCCGGCCCGGCGGACCACGTCGCGCGGAAAGTGCTCTTCCTCGTCCCAGCGGGCCGCGTGGGGGGCAAGTTCGCCGGCGGCGAAGGTCCTGGCCGCATCCCGCAGCGCGACTTGCTCCTCGCTCAGCGAGAAGTCCACGGCTACTGCAGCCTGATGGTCATGTTCGGTCCCGCCGCCGCCTGGTCGTCGAACCAGCGTGTCGTCACCGTCTTGGTTTCCGTGAAGAAGCGCACCGCCTGCTTGCCGTAGGCGTGCTGATCGCCGAAGAAGGAGCGCCGCCAGCCGGTGAAGGAGAAGAAGGGCAGCGGCACCGGTATCGGCACGTTGACGCCCACCTGGCCCACGTCGATCTCGTGCTGGAAGCGGCGCGCGGCGCCGCCACTGGACGTGAAGATCGAAACGCCGTTGCCGTAGGGGTTGGCATTGACCAGGGCGATGGCCTCGTCGAGGTCGGCGACCTCCATGGCCAGCAGTACGGGCCCGAAGATCTCCTCCCGGTAGATCGTCATCCCCGGCGTCACCTTGCCGAACAGGGTGGGCCCGACCCAGTTGCCCCGGGGGAAGCCCGGCACGGTGCAGCCGGAGCCGTCCAGCAGGCACTCCGCGCCCTCCTGCCGGCCCGCCGCGATGAACCCGAGGACGCGCTCCCGCGCCGCGGGGCTGATCAGCGGGCCGAAGGCGGCGTCCCTGGAGTCCCACGGGCCGGGGGCGATGGCCGCCATGGCCGCCTTGAGCTCCGGAATCCATCGCCTGGACTCGCCCACGAAGACGGCCACGCTGATCGCCATGCAGCGCTGGCCCGCGGCGCCGCAGGCCGAGCCCACCAGGCTGTTGATCACGTG
>CAZTGY010000286.1:0-4048 GCA_964613445.1 uncultured Chromatiaceae bacterium
TGAAGGCGCTCCTACACGCTCATCAAGACTCGTAGTCGTCCACGAAATCCAGCGGATCATCGAAGCCCTGGTGCTTTTCCTCGTTCTCGGGCAGGTCCTCGCTGTCCACGTCCATGGAGCCGGACCAGTCTTCCGGGGCATCGATGGGCTCCGCGCCCATCTCGCGCCAGCCATCCACGTCGAGCTCCTCGATGGTGCCGTCGAAGTGCTGGATGTCCACCGTCCTGTCCTTGTCGTCGACGGCGACAACCTCGAAGGTCTTGCCGTCGCCGATGCGGAACCAGCTCCCCACTTCCGGGAGCCCGAAGGGTATCGAGAAGGCGCGCTCGTTCATGTCCATGGCCCGTGTGTGTTCCGAGTTTTTTATAGCGCATTTGGCGCGGGTTGGGTACACGGGAAATCCAACTGTAATCTTCAGGAACTCCGCCGGTACACGGCTTCCCAGATCGGGTGGCCGAGGCGCTCGCCCCGGGCCTGGAAGCGGGTGCGCGGTCGGGTTCCGGCGCCGGTAGCCAGGTCCGTCCCGGCCGCCGCGAACACGGGGCTCCCGGCCATGACCTCCCGGATGTGCATTGCATAATCGGGCCAGTCCGTTGCCACGTGGAAGTGCCCCCCGGGCGCGATCCGGGTGCCGAGCAGTGCAACGAAATCGGGTTGCACCAGCCGCCGCTTGTGATGCCGCTTCTTGTGCCAGGGGTCGGGGAAGTACAGGTGGACACCGGCGAGGCTGTTCTCCGGGAGCCGCTCGCGCAGGACCTCCACGGCGTCCTGCCGGAGCAGGCGGACATTGGTGAGGCCGAGCCGCCCGATCGCCAGCAGGCAATGACCCACGCCCGGCTCATGGACCTCCGCGCCCAGGAAATCCTGGTCCGGTGCCTCCGCCGCCATTGCCACCAGGGCATCCCCGTTGCCGAAGCCGATCTCGAGGATGCAGGGCGCCTCGCGACCGAAGGCCGTCGCCAGGTCCAGCAGCGGGGACGCGCCGGCTGCCGGCGGCGCGAGGCCGAAACGGGGCCAGAGCTCGGCCAGGGCGCGTTCCTGGGCCCGGGTCTGCCGCCCGGCCCGGCGCACGAAGCTGCGGATCTGGCGCGGGTGCGAGGGCCCGGTCACGCGGGTCCCCGGGTCGCCAGGCCCAGATCGGTGAAACTCGGTAGCGTCATGTTCTAGAATCATGCCCGAAGCGGGTGTAGTTCAATGGTAGAACTGCAGCTTCCCAAGCTGCTAACGTGGGTTCGATTCCCATCACCCGCTCCATTTCCTCACTCCTGACGGCCATCGCCGTAGAATCTGGCCCATGAAACCCTGGTCCTTCGAGTTCCTCCGCTCCCAGGTCGTTGGCATCGACTCGTCCTTCGACACGCCGTTCGGCCGGCGCATGCTCGTCTACTGCGACTACACCGCCTCGGGCCGCTGCCTGACCTTCGTCGAGCGCTACGTGCAGTGCCTGCAGCGGAACTACGCCAACACACACACGGAAGACGACCTGACGGGCCGCAGCATGAGCCAGCTCCTGCACGCGGCCGAGGCCATGATCAAGCGTTCCGTCAACGCCGGGCCAGACGGCCGCATCATCGCCTGCGGCACGGGTGCCACGGGCGCCATCGACAAGCTCCAGCAGATCCTCGGCGTGGCCCTGGCGCCGCCAACGCGGCGAGCGGTCGGCGAGCTGTTGCGGGAGTTCGTCGGTGACGACCAGTTCGAGAAGTTCCAGCACTTCCACCGGGCCCGGCAGACCGTGGTCTTCGTGGGGCCCTACGAGCACCACTCCAACGAAGTCACCTGGCGGCAGGGGCTCGCGACCGTCGTGGAGGTGAACCTGGCGCCGGATGGCGGGGTCGACCTGGGCCACCTGGAACGGCTGCTGAAGGACCCCGCCTACCAGGGCCGACTGCGCATAGGCTCCTTCTCGGCGGCATCCAACGTGACGGGCATGCGCTCGCCCGTGTCCAGCATCGCCCGGCTGCTGCACGCCCACGGCGCCTATGCCTGCTTCGACTACGCGGCCAGCGCGCCCTACGTCGAGATCGACATGAATCCCGACCCGGGCCCCGAGGGTGGCGACCCGGCGCTCGACGCCGTGTTCCTGTCCCCGCACAAGTTCCTGGGCGGTCCGGGGTCCAGCGGCGTCCTGGTGTTCAACGAGCGGCTCTATGCGCGGGACCTGCCGCCGAGCGTCGGAGGCGGGGGCACCGTGGACTACGTCAGCCCGGTGGACCAGGATTTCATCCGGGACATCGAGGAGCGCGAGAAGGCCGGCACGCCCGGCGTGCTGCAGACCCTGAAGGCCGCCCTCGCGCTCGATCTCAAGAACCGGATTGGCGTGGGCCGGATCGAGGAGCGGGAGCAGCAGTTGCTCCGCCGGGCCATGGAGCGCTGGTCGGCCAACCCGCGCATCGAGATCCTGGGCAATCCGGACCCGTCCCGGCGCATTGGCATCGTGTCCTTCAACCTCAAGGACCCGCGGGGCCGCTACCTGCACCCCAAGGCCGTGACCGTGCTGCTGAACGACCTCTTCGGCATCCAGTCCCGCGCGGGCTGTTCCTGCGCCGGGCCCTACGGCCACCGGCTGCTGGGGATAGACAACTCCACCTCCGAGCTCTACCGCGACTGGGTGCGCAAGGGCTACCTCGGCATCAAGCCCGGCTGGTGCCGCGTCGGCTTCCACTACACGATGGACGACGCCGAGGCGGCGTTCATCATGGAAGCGGTCGAGTTCGTCGCGGAGTCCGGCTATCGCTTCCTGTCGCTGTATGCGTTCGACCCGGCCAAGGGGATGTGGACGCATCGCGATTACCGGGAGACCCGCGACGACTTTTCCCTGGACGAGGCCCTCAAGGCGACGGGTTGCGATGCCACTGCGCTGCCCCTGGCCGAGCGTGCCCGGCGCTACGCGGAGAGCCTGGCCGAGGCCAGGCGCCTGGCGGAACAGCTTGGCGAGCCGCCGGTCGCGGCCTGTGATCCGGGCGCCGGCCTGTTCGGCGAGCTGCAGTTTTTCCACGTCGGTTGAAGCCGCTCGCGCGGCGGGTTGCGGCGGAAGGCCAGCAGTGAGTGGCGTCATGACAGTACGGGAGATCGATGCTGTCGCCGCCGCTGGCCTGCTCGGCGGATTCGGCCTGCACCTGGTCCTGTTGCCGGACTTCGCGGCCATTCCCGGCACTTACTGGGGCGAGCCGGAGGCGGGGCTATCGGGCGAGCAGCTTTTCGCGCGACCTGACACCCCCGTGCACTCGTTGCTCCATGAAGCGGCCCACTTTCTCTGCATGTCGCCGGACCGGCGCGCTGGCTTGCATCGGGACGCCGGCGGCGACGTGGCCGAGGAGGACGCCGTCTGCTATCTGCAGGTGCTCCTCGGGGAGGAGATCCGGGGGGCAGGCTGGAGTCGCGAGAGATTGTTCGCCGACATGGACGCCTGGGGCTACAGCTTCCGGCTGGGCTCCACCCGCCGCTGGTTCGAGGGCGACGCGGATGAAGCCCTGGCCTGGCTGCGGGACCACGGCCTGGTCCATGCCACCGGCAACGCCATCAAACAGCTGCCAGGAAGGAACTGACTCCCCACGGCCGCCGCAGGTGACGGGCGCCGGTGGATAGGGGAAAATCAACCCGGACCTGCCCTGGGAGACCAAACCATGCGACTGACATCTGCCCTGTTGTCTGGACTGGCGTTGACACTGGCTGGCGGCTTCGTCGCCGCCCAGGAGCCCGCGGCGGACAGCGGCACGCCGCGCACCACCTTCGACGCCGAGATCTGCAAGGTCGATGGCCTGACAGCGGCCCAGTGCGACTGTGCCTGGCGCTTCCTGTCAGACAAGCTGTCGGCCGGCGACCTGAAGCTCGCGATGCTGCTCACCGCCTCCGCGTCCGAAGATGCGGATACCGCCAGGAAGGCCGATCAGGCCCTCGACAAGAGCAACGCATCCGACAAGCGGCGCGACGCTCTGGCGTCGGAAACCAGCGCCCTGGTAATCGAAGCCGAGGACGCCTGCGTCAAGTAGGGAATCAGAGGCACCGGGTTTGGCATCTGGGGATTTGCGCGGCATCGCCGCGCAAA
>CAZTGY010000287.1:0-4047 GCA_964613445.1 uncultured Chromatiaceae bacterium
GACCCCGAGGCGCGCCAGCGCCTGCTGCAGCTCGGCTTCGAACCGGCCGGTGGCCCGGGCGCCGCGCTGGCCGCGTTCGAGAAAGCCGAGCGCGCGAAGTGGGAGCCGCGGATCAAGGCGGCCGGGCTGAAGGGCGCCCGGGTGGGCGGCGCCGAGGTGTCGCCGAAGCACGCCAACTTCATCATCAATACCGGCGGCGCGACCGCGGCCGATATCGAGGCCCTGATCGAGCAGGTCCGGGCCACGGTCCTCGCCCGGCACGGTGTCCGGCTGGACACCGAGGTGCAGTTCCTGGGCGAACCGCTCGCCGGCGGCGGGGCGGCGTCATGAACCCGTCCCGTTACCCCCGGGTGAACGATCCCGCGGACTTCGGCCGGGTGGTGGTCCTGATGGGCGGCGAATCGGCCGAGCGGGAGATCTCGCTGCTCACCGGCGCGGCCGTGCTCAAGGCGCTCCAGAACAAGGGCGTCCAGGCCGAGGGCCTCGACGCGGGCAGGGACCTGGTGGCCCGCCTGGCCGCCGGCCGTTACGACCGCGTCTGGATCGCGCTCCACGGCCGGGGCGGGGAGGACGGCACGCTCCAGGGCCTGTTGTCCTTCCTCGGCCTGCCTTTCACGGGCTCCGGCGTGCTCGGCTCGGCCATCTGCATGGACAAGCTGCGCACCAAGCGCCTGCTCCAGGGCGCGGGCCTGCCGACGCCGCGCTACTGCGTGATCCGGAACGAGGCCGACCTGGCCGAGGCGGGCGAGCAGCTGGGCCTGCCCCTGATGGTCAAGCCCTCCGACGAGGGCTCCAGCATCGGCATGACCAAGGTCGAGCGGCCCGAGCAGATGAAGGCCGCCTGGGAACTGGCGGCCGGCTTCGACTGCGACGTCTTCGCCGAGGAGTGGGTCGCCGGTCCGGAATTCACGGCGGCCATCCTGCACGACCAGCCGCTGCCGCTGATCCGCATCCAGACCGACAGCAACTTCTACGACTACCAGGCCAAGTATTTCAGCGACGACACGCGCTATCTCTGCCCCTGCGGACTGCCGGCGGACGAGGAGCGGCAGCTGCAGGAAGTCGCCCGGGCCGCCTTCGAGGCGGTCGGCGCGCAGGGCTGGGGCCGCGTCGACATCATGGTATCTCCCCAGGCGGGGCCGCTGATCCTCGAGATCAACACCGTGCCCGGCATGACCAGCCACAGCCTCGTGCCGATGGCCGCTGCCGCGGCGGGCACCGGGTTTGACGACCTCGTCTGGCGGATCCTCGAGACCAGCATGGGAGCCCGGCCATGAAGCTGTTCGGCCGTGGCAACCGCAAGCGCCGGGAAGAGCCCCGGATCAAGCTGCCGCCCATTCCCTGGGTGGCCATCTCGAGCGTGCTCGGCGTGGTGCTGTTCGTGGGCGGTCTCGTCACAGCCGGGCGCTGGGCCCTGAACCGGCCCGTCGAGCGGGTGGTGATCAACGGGGAGTTCGAGCGCGTCTCCGCCGACCAGCTCGAGTCCGTGCTGCGGAAGGCGATGGGCAAGGGCTTCCTTGCCGCCGACCTGCGCGTCATCCAGGAGCAGGTAGCCGGGCTCCCCTGGGTCGCCACCGCCCGGGTCAGCCGCCAGTGGCCCGACACGCTGGACGTGACGGTGACGGAGGAGCAACCGGCGGCCCGCTGGGGCGCGGACGGACTGCTGAACGCCCAGGGCCGGCTGTTCATCCGGCACACGGCGCACATCCCGGCCGAACTGCCGCGGCTCTCCGGGCCCGAGGGCTCCGAGGCCGAGGTCGCCGCCCGCTACGTCGCGATCCACGAGAAGCTCGTCGAGCGCGGCCTCGGCGTCGCCGCCCTGGAGCTGGATGGCCGGGGCGCCTGGACGATGCTCCTCAGCAATGGCATCGGCGTCCGCCTGGGCTCCCGGGACGTGGAGGTCCGCCTGGCGCGTTTCTTCGAGGCCCTGGACACGGTGGTCTCGCCCGTCGCGGCGGACGTGCAGTTCGTGGACATGCGCTACACCAACGGCTTCTCGGTGGGCTGGAAGCAGCAGCGCGCCGCCCGGTCCCGGGCGGACGAGCCGGGGCCGCTCGCACCTGCCGCCGATCTGCCCCTGGAGCCCTTGCCCCGTGCCTAGGAAGGATGACAGGGGAATCATCGTGGGCCTCGACATCGGCACGTCGAAGGTCGTCGCGATCGTCGGCGAGCTGCAGGACGACAACCAGATCGAGGTCATCGGCTTCGGCAGCCACCCGTCCAAGGGGCTCAAGAAAGGCGTCGTGGTCAACATCGAGTCCACCGTCACGTCGATCCAGCGCGCCATCGAGGAAGCCGAGCTGATGGCGGGCTGCGACATCCACCAGGTCTACGCCGGCATCGCGGGCAGCCACGTGCGCAGCCTGAATTCCCACGGCATCGTCGCCATCCGCGACCGGGAGGTCACCCAGAGCGACGTGGACCGGGTGATCGACGCGGCGCGGGCCGTAGCCATACCCGCGGACCAGAAGATCCTCCACGTGCTGCCCCAGGAATTCATCATCGACGGCCAGGAGGGCATCCGTGAGCCCATCGGCATGTCGGGCGTCCGCCTCGAGGCGCGGGTGCACATGGTCACGGGGGCGGCGAGCGCGGCCCAGAACATCGTCAAGTGCGTCCAGCGCTGCGGGCTCGAGGTGGAGGACATCGTGCTGGAGCAGCTGGCCTCCAGCTATGCGGTACTGACCGACGACGAGAAGGAACTGGGCATCTGCCTCGTCGACATCGGTGGCGGCACCACCGACATCGCCGTCTTCAACAACGGCGCGATCCGGCACACGGCGGTCATCCCCATCGCCGGCGACCAGGTCACCAACGACATCGCGATCTCCATGCGCACGCCCACCCAGTACGCCGAGGAGATCAAGATCAAGTACGCCTGCGCGCTGTCCCAGCTGGCGAACCTGGACGAGACCATCGAGGTCCCCAGCGTCGGCGACCGGCCCCCGCGGCGGCTGGCCCGGCAGACCCTGGCCGAGGTCGTCGAGCCCCGCTACGAGGAACTGTTCGGCCTGATCCGCGACGAGCTACGGCGCAGCGGCTTCGAGGACATGATCGCCGCAGGCATCGTCCTGACCGGCGGCAGCGCCAAGATGGAAGGCGCCGTCGAGCTGGCGGAGGAGGTTTTCCACATGCCGGTGCGCCTCGGCGTGCCACAGCACGTCCGCGGGCTGGGCGATGTGGTGCGCAACCCGATCCACTCGACGGGAGTCGGCTTGCTGGTTTACGGGAAGAGCAAAGCGGTGCGGTCACCGGATGAATTGCCCGTTGGTGCGGGCGTGCGGGACGTCTGGGGTCGGATGAAGAGCTGGTTTCAGGGAAATTTCTGAACTCGATTTGTTGTTGTCGCCTATCCTCAAAGTTAATGGAGACAGGAAATGTTTGAACTCATGGATGCGGTCAGCCAGAACGCTGTGATCAAGGTTCTCGGCGTGGGCGGGGGCGGCGGCAACGCCGTCCGGCACATGGTGAGCACCGGGATCGATGGCGTGGATTTCGTCTGCTGCAATACCGACGCGCAGGCCCTGCGGACGTCCAACGTCCGCACTGCCCTGCAGATCGGCTGCAACATCACCAAGGGACTCGGTGCCGGGGCGAACCCGGACGTGGGCCGCCAGGCCGCGATGGAGGACCGCGACCGGATCATCGAGGTGATCGAGGGCGCCGACATGCTGTTCATCACCGCCGGCATGGGCGGTGGCACGGGCACGGGCGCGGCCCCGGTGGTCGCCCAGGTGGCCCGCGAGCTGGGGATCCTCACGGTGGCCGTGGTGACGAAGCCGTTCTCGATGGAAGGCAAGAAGCGCCTCGGCATCGCGGAGCAGGGCATCGCGGAGCTCGGCAAGTACGTCGACTCCCTCATCACCATTCCCAACGAGAAGCTGCTGTCGGTGCTGGGTCCCGAGACCACGCTGCTCGATGCCTTCAAGGCTGCCAACGAGGTGCTCCAGGGCGCGGTGCAGGGCATTGCCGAGCTCATCACCCGTCCCGGGCTCATCAACGTGGACTTCGCCGACGTGCGCACCGTGATGTCCGAGATGGGCATGG
>CAZTGY010000288.1:0-4046 GCA_964613445.1 uncultured Chromatiaceae bacterium
GGGGGGGGGTGCGGGGGCCCGCGCCGCCCCCCCCCCCCCCCCCCCCACGACTCGCGTTCTCGGTCTTCAAGCCGCGCATTGCGCTCGAGATCACGCTGACGGCCATCGCCGGAGCCGCGGTGACCCCGGGCCCGCGCCTCTCCTTCGCTGAAATCCTCGCGCTGGCGCTGGCCGTGTTCCTGTCCGCGGGAGCGGCTGGAGCCTACAACCAGGTGATGGAGCAGGATGTGGATGCGCGGATGGCGCGAACCCGCCTGCGCCCGTTTGTCACCGGCAAGCTCGCACCGGGGCCGCTGTGGCTGGTCGGGATTGCCGCGATAGTCATCGTGGCCGTGGCCACTGCCGCCACGGCCCTGAACACCGTGGCTGCGGTTCAGGTCTTCCTCGGGGCCTTCACGTACGGCTATGTGTACACCAGCTGGCTCAAGCGGCGCACCTGGCTCAACATCGTCATCGGCGGCCTGGCTGGCAGCTTCGCCGCCCTGGCCGGCTCCGCCGCCGTGGACCCCACCCTGCCCGCCGCGGCGTGGGCGTTTGCCGCCGCGCTGTTCTTCTGGACGCCACCACATTTCTGGAGCCTGGCCTACTACAACAAGCGGGACTACGAGCGGGCCGGCATTCCCATGCTGCCCAACCTGCTGCCGGACCGGCTCATGGCGAGCGTGATCCTGGCGCACACCGTGGTCCTCGTGGCGCTCACCCTGCTGCCGCCGCTGCTGGCCACCGGCTGGCTCTATGGCATCTGCGCCGTGATCGGTGGCGCTCACTTCATCAAGGCCAGCATCACGTTCGTGAGCTCGCCGACCCGCGCCAACGCCCATGCCAATTTCCACGCGTCCCTCTGGCAACTCGGGCTGCTGCTCACCGGTGCCATCGGGAGCGGCATCGTCGCTGGCTGGCTCGGGATCTAGGCCATGCGCCGCAGCGGCCTGGTGCTGTCGGGCCTGCTGGCTATTGCCGGCGCAAGCCTTGCGGCGGCCGCCGGTCCCATTGATCCGGATGAGGCGTTGCGCCTGAGCCAGGCAGCCGTCGGCCGGACCCTCGGCGACTACCGGTTCACCGACCAGGACAATCGCCCGCTGGACCTTGCCGGGCTGCGCGGCCGCCCGGTCGTCGTCAGTTTCATCTACACGAGCTGTGCGTTCGTGTGCCCGACACTGACGACGAGCCTGGCACGGTCGGTCGAGATGGCCCGGGAGCTGCTCGGCCCCGACAGCTTCAGCGTCGTCAGCCTGGGCTTCGACACCAGCGTGGACACGCCTGAGCAGATGCGGCACTACGCAGGCGAGCGCGGCATTTCGGTGCCGGGCTGGTACTTCGCCAGTGGCGATGAGGCCACCGTCGCCCGCTTCGCGCGGGACGTGGGCTTTTCCTACGCACCGTTGGCGGGCGGCTTTGATCACCTGGCGCAGGTTACAATCATCGATGCTGGCGGCCGGGTCTATCGGCAGGTTTACGGCCCGGACTTTGGCCCGCCGATGATCGTCGATCCTCTCAAGAAGCTTGCGTTGGGCAGCACCACGCCCGAACGTCCCGTAGCTGACTTCTTTGACAAAGTTCGGTTGATATGCACTTCCTACGATCCCAGGAGCGGGCGCTACCGTTTCGACTACTCCCTCCTTCTCGAGATTGCCATCGGGCTGAGCTGCGCCATCGGGTTCACGGTATTTGCCGTGCGCGCGTGGCGCCAGGGCCGTGCCTCGTCCGGCCAGCGGGCCCAGGCCGGCCGCTGACTACCCGCCGGGGTCGCCCATGACGTGGCTGAAGTCGGTCATTCGCGCCTGCATGGAGTGGCTGGAGAGCGGGCTTGACCGCATCTTCGGGCCCTCCCTCAACCCGCTGACGCAGCTCGGCGCGCTCGGCTGGTTCCAGTTCTGGCTGATAGCCGTCAGCGGAATCTACCTGTTCATATTCTTCGACACGGGCGTAACCCAGGCCTACACCTCGATCGAGTCGATTTCCCGGGACCAGTGGTGGGCGGGGGGAATCCTGCGGAGCGTCCACCGGTACGCTTCCGATGGCCTCGTGCTCGTCACGTTCCTGCACATGCTGCGCGAGTTCGGCATGGACCGGCTGCGCGGCCGGCGGTGGTTTGCCTGGGTGACGGGCCTGGTCCTTGTCGGGTTCATCTACGTCTGCGGCATCACCGGCTACTGGATGGTCTGGGACCAGCTGGCCCAGTATGTCGCGCTCAGCACATCCCGGTGGCTGGATGCGCTGCCCATCTTCGCCGAGCCCATCTCGAGGAACTTCCTCAGCAATGCAGAGCTGAGCGGCCGGTTCTTCACGCTCATGGTGTACCTGCACATCGCCGCGCCACTGTTGATGCTGCTGTTCATGTGGATCCACATCCAGCGCTACAACTACGCCCTGGTCAATCCGGCGCTGAAGCTCATGATCGGCACGGGCGCCGGCTTCCTGCTGCTGTCGCTCGTGAGCCCGGCGATGAGCCAGGCGCCGGCCAACCTCGACCAGATCGCCACAACGGTTGGCGTCGACTGGTTCTACCTCGCTTTCTATCCGCTGATGGACAGGATCGGCGCGACCGGCCTCTGGTGGCTGGTCCTGGCGGCGTTCGGCCTGCTGATGGCACTGCCGTGGCTGCCGCGCCTGCGCGAGGCCCCGGCCGCAGTGGTCCACCTGGACCACTGCAATGGCTGCTCCCGCTGCTTTGACGATTGTCCTTTTGGCGCCATCACCATGGCCCCCCGCACCGACGGGGCTGCCTTTACGGCGGAAGCGGTGGTGGATCCCGACCTCTGCGTCCGCTGCGGCATCTGCGTGGGCGCCTGTCCCACAGCCACGCCGTTTCGCCGCGCCACAGCCCTGGTGCCGGGCATCGAGCTGCCGGCATTCAACCTCGAGGCGCTGCGCGACCAGGTGACAGCCATTGCCGGAACCCTCACTGGCGAAGCGCGCATCCTGGTCTTCAGGTGCCCGCACGGGGCCCCCGTCACGCCGCCGGCAGGAGCCTCGGTGGGCATCATCGACGTGCCGTGCACCGGCATGGTGCCACCGCCGTTCATCGACTTCGTGGTTTCACGCCGGCTGGCCGATGGAGCCATGCTCGCGGGCTGCCGCGAAGGAGACTGCTACGAGCGGCTTGGCGTGCGCTGGACGGAGCAGCGTATCGCCGGCGAGCGCGACCCGTACCTGCGGGACCGCGTGCCGCGCGGCCGGGTCGCCGTGTCCTGGGCTGGTCCCGGCCAGAGCGCCGACCGTGCCGCGGCCCTGTCCGGCTTTGCCAGCGCGCTCGCTGGCGGGCAGCCAGCCACGCAATCGGGTGTCAAGGGACAAGAGCGGGCTGCCTGGCGCCAGCTACTGTCACGACCATCCGCACCGTTGCGCTATGGCGCCCTGGCGGTGCTCGTGAGCGCCCTGATCGTGCTGCTGGGCTTCTTCTCC
This sequence comes from uncultured Chromatiaceae bacterium, assembly GCA_964613445.1. Taxonomy (GTDB): domain Bacteria; phylum Pseudomonadota; class Gammaproteobacteria; order Steroidobacterales; genus SHZI01. Next base: position 3,406 of record CAZTGY010000288.1, read on the forward strand.
AACCGGCCCACCACCCGGCTGCGGGAGGACGCGGACGCCATCGTTACGCTGAGCTTCAGTCATGCCGGACGCAAGCAGCAGGAGTGCCAGCGACTCAGCCCCGAGGAAACGGCCAAGCTCGAGCCCAACATGCGGCAGATAGGGGGGGACTGTCCTCGCAGCCGCTGGCCGGTGTACATGGAACTGGAACTGGATGGCCGCATGGTCTACGCCGGCACCCGCGAGCCGGCGGGCCTCTGGAAGGATGGCCCCTCGACGCTGTTTGCACGCTTCCAGGTTCCCGCCGGCGCGCAGCGGGCGCGCGTGGGCTTGCGGGACAGCGGCCGTGAGAGCGGGTTTGACGCCAGTGCCACTGCCGACCTGGACCTGGAGCCCGGCCAGAACCTGGTCATCGAGTTCAGGCAACCGGATGGCTTTACGTTCAAGTAGCAGCAGGGATGGTTTCATGACCTACATCGAATGGCGGCCATCATTTGCCACCGGCATCCCTGACGTCGATCACGAGCACCAGGAGATGATCGAGTGGATCAACCGCACGCTTGCCGCCTGCAGCCAGGCCGGTGGAGCGAGGGATACCGTCACTGACCTGCTGGGCGAGATCTACGCCCGGATATCCGCGCACTTCGCCCTCGAGGAGCACG
>CAZTGY010000289.1:0-4043 GCA_964613445.1 uncultured Chromatiaceae bacterium
GTCGGCTTCCCGCGCATATGCGTCCAATGCATTGAACGCAATCAAGGTATACATTTGACGCATGTCATTCGAACTGCGTCAGCTTCGACATATCCTGGCCCTGGCGGAGCACGGCAGCTTTGCCCGAGCCGCCGTGGCCTTGCGCCTGAGCCAGCCAGCCCTGTCCCGCAGCGTCCAGAGTTTCGAGCGGCATATTGGCACGAGCCTCTTCATCAGATCCGGCAATGGTGTCGTGCCGACGGACCTCGGACGCCTGCTGATCCAGCGGGCCCGCCAGATCACAGAACTGGCCAGCGACCTCGACCAGCAGGTCCTGGCGAAGCAGATACTGGAATCGGGTCATGTGACCATCGGCGGCGGCCCCTATCCGGTCGAGTCGACACTGAGCACCGCACTGGCGCGATTCATCAGCGAATACCCGGGAATCAACGTCCGGCTGCAGGTGCGGGACTGGGACGAGCTGCTGCGCCGCCTGCGCGCCCGCGAACTGGACTTCTTCGTTGCCGAGATCAGCACGATGCTGCAGGAGCATGACGTGGATATCGAGCCGATGTCCGCACATCCGCTGTATTACATCGCACGCAAGGGGCACCCGCTCTCGGGGCGAGCCAACATCACCACGACGGACATTTTTGCGTTTCCCTCCGTTTCCCCGAGTCGAATTCCGCCGCGGCTCCTGGCGCCGCTGCTGGCAGGCCAGCGCAAGTCATCGGACCCGGTCGCCGCCCGGCGCGTATTTCCTTCGCTCCAGTGCGACGCTATGGCGGCGATCAAGCGCATCGTCGCCTGCTCGGACGCGGTCATGGCGACCACGTTGTCCTCGATCTCCGCCGAGCTCGACAGCGGCCAGTTGACGATTCTCTTCGGGGAGCCCTGGCTGTCGGCAAGCTACGGGCTGGTCAGGCTCAAGGGCCACCCGCTTACCTACGCCTCCGAAGCCCTCCGCAAATTCGTCCTTGAAGCGGAACGCGAGACCGTGCTCGAGGAGGAACGCCTGTTCGCTCGATGGAAGCCGGGCAGGGCGCGCCGCGCGTCGCGTCGCGTCGCCGTCAGGGCTCGCCGCAAGAAATGACGGGCCGCGTCCCGCAAGTGCGGAGTGAGAGCCCGTCAGCGGCTCACGCCGCGTAGACCGCCGCGCCGTCGAACACGGGCCCGTCCACGCACACGCGTTTCATCTGGCGCTGGCCGGCGACCATCACGGGGACCACGCAGCCCGCGCAGCCCCCGACGGCGCAGGCCATGAACTCCTCCAGGCAGAGCTGGGAAGGCACCGCGAATTCGTCCGCCACCTTCTGCGCCGCCCTGAGCATGGGCGTGGGGCCGCAGGCATAGATCGTCATGCGGGCGCGGTCCGCGGCTGGCTGGGCCGCAATCCAGTTGCGGGCCAGTTCGGTGACGAAGCCGGGTTTGCAGCCGGGGAGGCCGGCGTTGCTCGCGAGTTGCGACGGGATGCCGGCCTCGTCGAGCAGGCGGAGCGTGCCGCCCGCCACGTTGACCTCGAAGGGAAACGGCAGCTCCGAGCCGAAGAAGGCGCGGGGCTCGAAGCGCATGCCCGGCGAGTGGGCGAGCACCTCGGCGAGGAACATCAGCGGCGGAATGCCCACGCCGCCGCCGATCAGCAGGGCGATGGGCCGCGCCGGGTCGGGCCTGAAGCCCTGGCCGATCGGGCCGAGCACGCTCACCCGGTCACCGGGCCCGGCCGCCGTCAGCGCCTGCAGCCCGTGGCCGACGACCTTGTAGAGCACTTCCACCCAGCCTTCGGCCGCATTGGCCCGGAGGATCGACAGGGGCCGGCGCATCGGGATGCCCGGCGTGCACTGCACGTGGACGAAGCTGCCCGCGGTGGCGGCGCGGGCGCACTCCGGCGCGCGCAGCCGGGCGATGTACTGCCCGCCGGCATGGGCTGTCTGCTGCAGGATCTCGGCTTCGACCGGGAAGATGGTGCCGCGGTGGGACTTGCTCATGCTCTCGTTCTCAATGTGCCGGCTGGTCGAGCCACATCTCCGCAATCACGCAGGCGGCGAGGGCGTCCACGTCGCCAGTCCTGACCTTCTTCGTGCGGGCGCCGCTGCGCCGTTGCTCCCGCAGCCGCGATTCCGCCTCGACGGAGGTGAGCCGTTCGTCGATGCGGGTCACGGGCAGGCGGTAGCGGGTCTCGAGTTCGGTGGCAAAGCGCTCGGCGGCGGATTCGCTGTCGGTCGTCTCGCTGGCGCCGCTGCCCGCGAGGCGCGCGCCCGCGCCATTATAGGGGACGCCTACCACGAGCTGGCCCGGGCTCCACTCCTTCACCAGCCTGTCCAGCGCCGGCCAGTCGGGCACGCCGTCCCGGGCGGGCAGGGTCAGCAGCGGCGAGGCCAGGCGCGGTGACCGGTTGGCCACGGCCACGCCGATGCGCCGCCCGCCGTGGTCGAAGACCAGGGCCGAGCCGTTCATGGACGGGGAGGCTTCAGGCGTGGCCTGCCTGGTGGCTGATGGTGTTGAGGTCGATGCCGATCAGCCTGGCGGATTCGCGCCAGCGCTGGTCGAAGGGCGTGTCGAAGATGATCTTCGGCGACGCCGGCACGCTGAGCCAGGCGTTCTGCACCAGCTCGCTCTCCAGCTGTCCCGCGCCCCAGCCGGCGTAGCCGAGCGCGACCAGCGCCCGCCGGGGCCCGTTGCCGCGGGCCATGGCCGTGAGGATGTCCTGGGACGTGGTCACGCGGATGGCGTCGGTGACCGCCAGCGTCGCGTCGAACGGGCGATCGGACGCTGCCGCGGGCTCGTGCAGGACGAAGCCCCGCTCCTGATGCACCGGCCCGCCCTGCAGGACGGGCTGGCGGGCCAGTTCGGGATCCGCAGACTCGAGGGACAGCTGGTCGAAGATCGTGCCGAGATCCATGTCCAGCGGGCGGTTGATGACGATGCCGAGCGCGCCCTGGTCGCTGTGCTCGCATATATAGGTGACCGTCCTGACGAAATTGGGGTCCTGCATCGCCGGCATGGCGATCAGGAGGTGCCCGGTCAGGTAGGTCGCGTCGGCCATCGCACAAGTATAGAGTCAATCTCCCAGGGAGGCCCCGATGACCCGCGGAAAGTCTGCACGCAAGAGTCCGCCCGCCCGCCGCCGCAAGGCCGCGCGGCCGGCCCGGCCCATCGTGCTGGTGGGCACCCGGAAGGGCGCCTGGCTGTTCCACGGTGACGCGACGCGACGCCAGTGGCGCGCCGATGGCCCGCACTTCCTCGGCCAGATCATCAACCACCTGGTGCTGGATCCCCGGGACGGCCGCACCCTGATTGCGGCCGCCAGCACCGGCCATCTCGGTCCCACCATATTCCGGTCCCAGGACCTGGGCAGGACCTGGCAGGAAGCCGCGCTGCCGCCGGCCTTCCCGAAGGTGCCGGACGGCAAGCTGGACGAAGCCGGCCTGCCGGCCCGCACGGTCAAGCACACGTTCTGGCTGACCCCGGGTCACGCCAGCGAGCCGGGGGTCTGGTTTGCCGGCACCTCCCCCCAGGCGATCTTCCGCAGTGACGACGCCGGGGACACCTGGCACCTGCTGCCGGGCCTGCACGACAACCGCCAGTACCGGGAGTGGATGGGTGCCGAGCAGGACGGCACGCCGGACGGGCCCAAGCTGCATTCCATCACCATCGATCCGCGGGACGCGGCCCACATGTACATGGCCATGTCGAGCGGGGGCGTGCACGAATCCGGCGACGGCGGCCGGAGCTGGACCCCGCTGGTGTCGGGCCTGGCGGTGGTCGACGGCTTCGATCCGTCGCTGAATACCTTTCACGACCCGCACTGCGTTCGGCTGTGCCCGGGCAACCCCGACAGGCTCTACCAGCAGAATCACTGCGGCATCTATCGCCTCGACCGCCCCGCGACCACCTGGGTGCGGATCGGGGACTACATGCCGAAGACCGTGGGCGACGTGGGCTTCCCCATGGTGGTGCATCCCCGCGACCCCGACGTGGCGTGGGTCATGCCGATGAACGGCACGATGGTCTGGCCCCGCACGGCACCCGCCGGCAAGCCGGCGGTGTACGTCACCCGCAACGGC
>CAZTGY010000290.1:0-4040 GCA_964613445.1 uncultured Chromatiaceae bacterium
ATCCCCTTCAGCTTACCTTCGGCCGCGCTGTCGTCCAGGATCTCGTTGGTGGTGAGCAGGATGTGCCGTGCATGGGTCTGGTTCTCCATGATCGCCTCCCCGCCGCGCCGGTCGTCCAGCTTGATCAGGTGGAAGCCGCTCGCATTGCGGACCGGCTCGGCCACCTGGCCCTTGCTAAGGCCCGGGGCGACTTCGGCGAACAGGCTCGGCAGCTCGCTGCCCTTGCGCCAGCCGAGGCTGCCGCCTTCCAGCGCCTGCTGGCCGTTGGAGTAGGCGACGGCCAGCTTGGGAAAATCCTCGCCTGCCTGGATGCGCTTGTAGAGGTCGTCAACCTGGCGCTGGGCTGCCTCGACCTGTTCGGGCGTGGCGCTGGCCGGGACGGCGATGAGGATGTGGGACAGCAGGAACTCCTGCCGCAGGCTGGCCTTGCCCTCCTGCCGTGCCAGGTAGGCGTCCACTTCCTTGGGCGAGACGCTGATCCGCTGCAGGACGTCCCTCTGGCGCAGCTGCTCGATGGTGACCTGCTGGCGCAGGTCGCGCCGGTAGGCGGCGTAGTCCACGCCTTCCCGGGCCAGGAGCGCCGGCAGTTCCGAGAGCGCCACGTTGTTGCGCTGGGCGATGTTGGCAAGGGCCTGGTTCAGCGTCTCGTCAGAGACCTGGATGCCCAGCTTCTCGGCGCGCTGCAGCTGGAGTTGCTCGATGATGAGGCGATCCAGGACCTGCCGATTGAGGATCTGGGGCGGTGGCAACTGCGTTCCCTGCTGCTGCAGGCGGGCAACGATCCGGTCGGTCTCCGTCTGCAGTTCGCTCTTCAGCACGACACCGTCATTGACGAGCGCGACGATGCCGTCGAGCAACTCGCCGGTGCTGCTGAGTTCCCGCGTCTGGGCGCGGGCGAACGGGGGGGCTGCCAGCACAACCAGCAGCAATGCCAGGGAAAGTCGGGAATGCAACATGAACCCGGGGTCAGTACTGATCGAAGCGATCGTAGCCCAGAATACCACGGTCGAGGAGGCGCTCCGCCGGGCTTCCCGAGCTGCCAAAGCCCTTCAGGAGCAGCTGCAGCGAGACGGATGAGTCCAGATTGCCGTCGCGGCTGGTCAGGTAGCGCCGGGCCACCACCCGGACGCCCCAGCAGCACGTCGAATACTCGAGGCCGACGAAGCGATCCAGCGACTCGTTGTCCTTTAGCGAATAGTTGAAGCGGCCGACCACGCTCCAGCGATCCCCCAATGGCCAGGCGCCTGCCAGGTCGACCTCCTCGATCAAGTCACGCCGCAGCCGGTAGGACAGGTTCAGTATCCGGTAGTCGTCGGCCCGGTACAGGACCCGGGCTTCCGCCAGCTGCGTGACGCTCTCGTCCGAGTCCCACTGGTAACCGAGATCCACGTTCCACTGGTTGTTGACGTTCATGCCCAGCTCGGCGATGTAGTCCGACGCGCCGTCGTCGCTGGGCAGTTCGCCGGGCAGCACGACGTCCCGGGAGCTGAAGTACTGGGTCTCGCCGATCGTCGCAGTGAGGAACTGGGAGCCGTCCTTCGAGCGAATGAGGCGCGTGGTAATCCCCAGGTTCAGCTGGTCCGTGTCGCCGAGCCGGTCCAGGCCCACGTAGCGGTTCCGGCGGAAGAGCTGTACCAGGTCGAAGTTGGGCTCGATCGTGTCAAATACCGGCAGGGCTGTCTGGTCTTCATAAGGCACGTGGACGAACTGCACCCGGGGCTCGACGGTCTGCAGCCACTTGCCGCCGTCGCCCCAGATGCGCTCGAGCAGCGTGCGCATGTCCACGCTGTAGATGGGAATCGAGCGGTCTGGCGAGTCGTCGCCGGCCGGTTCCACGTCGTTCAGGTCGTAGGTGGTGTAGTCGAAGGCTGCATAGGGCTCGACCAGCAGCGGTCCGATCTGGATCGGCCGCGAGACTTCGGGCAGCAGGTGGGAGCGCAGCCCGGTGACGCCGGTCTTCCGGTCGAAGTACGCCATCTCGGATTCGACGGCGAGTTCGAGCCCCAGCGGAGCGTCCGGCCAGAACCCGTTGATCGCGAGCTGGGGCATCCGCCGGTAGGGCTCATCTTCCGGCGCTATCGCCTCGTACAGCGTCTCGTAATCCTCGACCCGGAGGAGGCTGGACCAGGTGTCGTTGAAGAACTCGAGATCCACCCGGCGGCGCAGGTGCGTCTGGCTGGTCTTGGCAAGACCGCTGGCCAGATCCTCGAAGTAGGCCGTATCGGAGACGTCCGTGGCGTCCACGGTGCCACGCCAGCCTGCCGGCAGCCGGGACTGGTTGAACCAGGAGACGAGGCCCCGGTTGTCGTCCGTCACGTCGTCGTTCGGCAGGAATTCGCCCGTGAGCTGCCCTGACGTGCCGCCGCCCAGGTAGCGGAATTCCCCCTTGGCCTGCAGTCCGCGCCGGGACATGTAGTGGGGCGTCAGCGTTGCGTCGTAGTTGGGCGCAAGGTTGAAGTAGTAGGGCAGCTCGAACTCCACTCCCCGCTGGTCGCTATTGGCCACGTCCGGCAGCAGGAACCCCGACTTGCGCTGGTTGTCGATTGGGTAGGTCAGGTAGGGCGTGTAGAGGATCGGCACGCCCTTGAACTCGAGACGCGCGTTCCGGGCCGTGCCCGTGCCGGTGTCCCGGTCGAGGCTCAGGCGCCCGGCGCGCAGCAGCCAGTCATCCTTGCCGCTCGCGCACGAGGTGTAGGTGACGTTGGTCAGCGAGAGCTGCCGCGTCTCCTCCACGGCGATCAGGTCGGCCGATCCCCGGGCCGGCACGGTGAAGAGCTCGTACTCGGCAGACTCGATGCTGAACAGCCCCGTGTTGCTGTTGTACCGGGCGGCATTGCCACGGACCCAGGTCTTCGGATCACGGAATTCCACGTTGCCCTTCGCGGCGAACTCCCCGGTGCTGCGGTCGAAGCGGCCGCTGTCGGCACCCAGCTGCCGGACTCCCTGGCGCATGACGAGCCGGTCGTTGAAGACGGCCGGGCCGTTCAGGTCAACCTCCACGTCGCCCGTCACGATGTCGATGACCTGCCGGGCCGGGTCGGCGCCGGCCGCTGTTTCATCGGGAAGGTCGAGCCCCGGTGCCGTGCCGGGCGACCCGGGAAAGACAAGCTCCGGCGGCGCCGGAATCGGGCACCCGAAGACTGCCGGCGGGGCCGTCTCCGCGCCGCTGGTCGCCGCCGTCCACAGCAGAAGGATCAGCAGGCTGCCGCGCAAGAGTCCCCCAGGTTTGCCCGTTCTTCAACCGGCAGAAGTATACCGGCCCCCCATCGCAGTCCAGTTGGCTTTACCATGCAGCGGATGCGCGCCCTGATCCTGGCCGCCGGCCGCGGCGAGCGGATGCGGCCCCTGACCGACGACCTGCCGAAGCCGCTGCTTCCAGCCGGCGGCCAGCCCCTGATCGACTACCACGTCCAGGCGCTTGCCCGCGCCGGGATCCGCGAACTGGTGGTCAACCTCTCCTGGCACGGGGAGAAGCTGCGGAACTATCTCGGGGACGGGCAGCGGTACGGCGTGACGTTTGCGTTCAGCGAGGAGGGCCCTGAACCGCTCGAAACGGGCGGGGGCGTTCATCACGCCCTGCCGCTGCTGGGGCCGGGAGCGTTCTGGGTCGTGAACGGGGATATCGCCTGCGATTACCGGTTCACCCTCCGGCGGCTGCCGGCGGGCACGCTGGCGCACCTCGTGGTCGTGCCGAATCCGTCGCACCATCCGCACGGTGACTTCCTCCTGGCCGCGGGCAGGGTCTCGGCCGAATTGCCCGCGAGCAGTGCCGGCCCCACGGCCCACCGCACCTTTGCCGGCATCTCGATCCTCGATCCGGGGCTCTTCGCCGGCGCGCGCCCCGGGCGCTTCCCCCTGGCGCCCCTGCTCCGGGCGGCGGCAGCCCGGGGCGAGGTCTCCGGTGAGGAGCACCTTGGCCGGTGGACCGACGTGGGAACACCCGGACGCCTGGAAGCCCTGGACGCGGAACTGAAGAGCCGCCTGTAGGAGCGCCTTCAGGCGCGACCGGGTCCGGCGGGAGACTCGCGGACTCGATTCCC
>CAZTGY010000291.1:0-4024 GCA_964613445.1 uncultured Chromatiaceae bacterium
GGTACGACTCCTCCGCGCTGTCGTGGTAGGAGATGTTGTCCTGGGCGAACTGCGGGGTCATGCAGTAGAGGAAGCTCAACGCCTCCGTGAGCGGGTCGTAGTGCAGCACCTTGATGAGGCAGCCCGACGCCACCGACGGCGACACCAGGTTGCCGGGCGCCCAGGGCCGGTCCTCGTAGCTGTTCACCGAGGCGAGGCCCTCGGTGAGCGCCAGCTGGTGGTGGCTGCCGGACTCCGCGAAGCTCGGTTCGGAATCGTTGTACATCAGCAGCGCCTCGGCGCCCTGGGGCACCTCGATGGCGCCGACCGCCGTGCCGGCGGGAACGAAGGCGTAGTGGCCCTCCGCCCAGGTCTCCTTGCCGACCTTGATCCTGCCGTTCAGGACGAAGATCTCCATGTCGGAGTAGCTGAGGCCGGGCTTCCTCTTGAAGCCGCCGTCGAAGCGGACCTTCAGCGTGCAGGCACCGGTGTCGGTGTCCAGGGACAGCACCTTGTACTGGCTGCCCTTGAAGCCGGTCAGGCCGAACTTCTTGTAGGGCGTGTCCAGCTCGACATAGGGCTCGATATGCGGTCTTGCCATGTGACGTTCTCCTGAATTCAGTAGACGACCTTGTCGGGGCGCTTCGGCTTCTTCGGCACCTCGGCCGGCTTGATGGCCCGCCGCTGGTCGCCGCTGACGTTGAAGCCTTTCGTCTGGACGATCTCGAGGAACTCCCGGTACCAGCGCTCGCGCCGGGGCGCCAGGTCCTCGTTCATCTCCTTCTGGATGGCGGCATGGCGCTTCTTCTGCTCCAGGATGTTGTCCTGCAGCCACGCCTTTGCCTCGCCCGAGCGGGGCGGCTTCTGGTCCTGCACTCGCTTAGCCATTCCGGGGTCCTCCACGGTCTCGTCGACAGGCCCACCCTACCCGGTTACCACCCGCAGACAAGTCGATTGTTTCGTATCTATACTTCGATTTTCCCGAAGTGTTTCCACCGATGCGCCACCCCAACTACAACCACCTGCTCTACTTCTGGACGACTGTCCGCGAAGGCGGCATCGCACGGGCGGCCCACAGCCTGCACATCACGCCGCAGACCATCAGCGGCCAGATCAAGCTGCTCGAGAGGGAGCTGGAGGGCCCCCTGCTGCAGAAGCAGGGTCGCCGCGTGGTGCCCACGGAGCTCGGCCAGACCGTCTTCGAGTACGCCGACGAGCTCTTCAACCTGGGCCAGGAGCTGGTGCGCGTCGCGGAGGGCGCGGCCCCGAGGGAACGCCGCTCCGTGACCATCGGCGTCTCCGACGTGGTGCCAAACCTCATCACCTGGCGGGTCGTCGCCCCGCTCATGCAGGGCGACAAGCCGTTCCGGGTGGTCTGCCACACCGGCAACCTGGATACCCTGGTGGCGGAACTCGCGGCCGGCAAGCTCGACCTGGTGCTCTCGTCCAGTGCCCTGCCGGCCAATGCCGGCCTGCGCGCCTTCAGCCACTTCCTCGGGGAGTGCGACGTCGCCTTCTTCGCGGCGACGCCGCTGGCCCGCAAGCTCCGCAAGGGCTTTCCCGCCAGCCTCGACCAGGCGCCATTCCTGCTGCCGACCAATCGCAGTTCGAACCGGCGGGTGGTGGACACCTGGTTCCTTCAGCAGGGCATCACGCCCCGGATCGTCGGGGAGTTCGACGACACCGCCCTGGCCAAGTCCTTCGTGCAGGGCGGGGCCGGCGTCTTCGCGGCGCCGTCGGCCATCGAGGGCGAGATCGTGAGGCAGTACAACGTGCAGGTCGTCGGCCGGACCAGCAGCATGCACGCGCGCTTCTACGTGCTCTCCATGGAGCGCCAGGTAAGGCACCCGGCGGTGCTGGCGATCATCGAGCGCGCCCGGGCAGGGCTCTTCAGCGAGCCGCCGGTGAAATCCCGGCATGCGGCCCGCTAGAATCAGGGAGATGACAGGAGCAGCCCCTGACTACGGCCCCCGCGCCCGGGTAGGCGTCGCCGTGCCCCACGCGAACCCCACCGTCGAGCCGGAGATGCGTGCGCTGCTGCCGCCGGCCATCGGCGTCTACGCCACGCGCCTGACCCACCCCGCAACCCGGGTCGAGGAGCGGCTCGATCACTACATCCGGCACATCCCGGAGGCGCTCCGCACCTTTGGCCACCTGCGGCTCGCGGCCTTCGGCTTCGGCTGCACCGGTTCGTCCTACCTCGCGGGCCTGGACCTGGAGGACCGGCTCGCCGCGGACGCGGCGAGCGAGTGCGCCGTGCCGGTGATCACGGCGGCCCAGGCCATCCGCCAGGCCCTGCAGGCACTGGGCGCCCGGGCCATCGCGCTGGTCTCGCCCTACCCCGCCCCGCTCGCCGAGGCCGGCTACCGCTACTGGACGGACGCCGGCATCCGGGTGGTGGCCCGGCTCCGGGTGGATCCCGCCCTCACCGACACCCACCGGATCTACGAACTGACCAGCGACGACGCCCTCGCGGCCCTCCGCCGGGTCGACAGGACGGGCGCCGACTGCCTGGTGGCGAGCGGCACGGGCATGCCGACGCTGCGTGCCTTGCGGGCCCTGCGGCAGGAAACGGAACTGCCGGCCATCTCGTCGAACCTGTGCCTGGCCTGGGCGCTGACGCGGTCGGCGGCCCCCGAACTGGCGCCGGCCAGCCCCGCGGTGCCACCCGGCTAGCCCCGAGGTGCCGCCCGGCTAGCCGGACCACGGAACTTGTCCGGCGCCCCGCCCCTCCAAGCCCTGCCCCGCCCTCACTGGAAGCCCGCCAATCGCCATGACCGATCCCGCTGCGGCCGCCGGCCGCAACTCCGGCCTGCTGGCCTTCGTCGAATCGCCCGCCTTCCAGCGCTTCATCATCGCCGTGATCGTGGTGAACGCTATCACCCTGGGGCTCGAGACCTCGCCGTCGGCCATGGCCGTGGCCGGCGACGCCATAGTGATCCTGGACAGGATCGCGCTGGCGATCTTCACCGTCGAGGTGACGCTGCGCCTGGTGGCCCACGGCCCGCGCTTCTTCCGCGATCCCTGGAGCGTCTTCGACTTCTCGGTGGTGGCCATCGCCTTCCTGCCGGCGGCCGAGGGCTTTGCCGTGCTGCGAACCCTGCGCGTCCTGCGCACGCTGCGCCTGATCTCCGCCGTCCCCCGCATGCGGCTCGTGGTGGAGGCGCTGCTGGCGGCGATCCCGGGCATCGGCTCGATCTTCGCCCTGCTGATGCTGGTGTTCTACGTGTCCGCCGTCATGGCCACGAAGCTGTTCGGCGGGCTCGAGCCAGAGTGGTTCGGCAGCATCGCCCGCAGCTTCTTCACCCTGTTCCAGATCATGACGCTGGAAGGCTGGGCCGACATCGCCCGCGAGCTGATGGGGCCCGCGCCCTGGGCGTGGGCCTTCTTCGTGCCCTTCATCCTGGTGGTGACCTTCACGGTGCTCAACCTCTTCATCGCCGTGGTGGTCAGCGCCATGCAGTCCAGCCACGACGCGGATCTCGCCCGCGAGAACCAGGCGGCCCACGACGAGCGCGGCGAGATCCTTGCGGAGATCCGCCAACTGCGTCACGAAATCCGGGCACTGCGGGAGGGCGGCCCATGACCCTGGCTTTGTCTGCCGTGGGGAATGCCGGGCTATACTTCCCCGCGGGGCTACTTTCAGCACTTAGGGAGCAAGGGAAAATGGATTTTCGGCAACTCACCGTTGCGATCACCGCGGCGTGCTTTCTGGCACTCGGCCTGCAATCCACGGCGTCTGCCGCCGTCATCGGCACCCAGGACTACCTGGCCGCCGAGGCGCGTGCCGGTCACCTGGCAGAGATCAACGCGGCGCTGAGCCGCGCGGACGTGCAGGCCCAGCTCGTCGCGCTGGGCGTCGACCCGGCCCACGCGGCAACCCGCGCCGCGGCCCTGTCCGAGGCGGAACTGGCCGAGGTCGCGGACCAGATGCAGACGCTGCCTGCCGGTGGCGACGGGTTCTTTGCCGTGATCGGCATCGTCTTCATCGTGCTGCTGATCCTCGAACTGACGGGTGTCACCGACATCTTCAAGAAGATCTAGA
>CAZTGY010000292.1:0-4008 GCA_964613445.1 uncultured Chromatiaceae bacterium
AGCTCACGTCCATCTCGAGGCCTTCGATCTCCGCTCCGCCCGGCGCGTTGGTCACTTCCGTCAGGCCATTGGGGCCCAGGATGGAGTACTGGAAGTCTTCCCACTCCTGGTAGAAGGCGGCGCCGTTGAAGCGCAGCCGGTCCTCGAGCCAGCTCGTCTTCCATCCCAGCTCGTAGTTGTTGAGGTAGTCCGGACCGTAGGGCGGGATGGTGCCTCGCCGGTTGATGCCACCGGGACGGAAGCCTTCCGAGTAGGTGGCGTAAAGCAGTGCGTCGTCGGTCACCCGGTAGGCCAGGTTGAACTTCCAGATCACGTCGTCGTCGTCGGTGCTGGCGTCGAGGTTCTTGCAGGGCGCGCCCTGGAAGTCCGGCAGCGCCGCGCCCGGTTCGCCAACGCCGATGCCGTCGCCATTGAGCTTGTCGCAGAGCGCCTCGCCGCTGTTCCCCGAGCTGCTGTACCCCTCGCTGAAGCCGAAGAAGCCCTCCAGGGAATTGTCGTACTTGAACCAGCGCGCACCGACCGTGCCGGTCAGCCTTTCCGTGATGTCGTAGTAGACCTCGCCGAAGAGCGCGTAGTCCTCGTCGGTCCTGTCCTGCTTGGTGAGCCAGATGGTATTGGGCCGGCCGGTAACGGCGATGGAATCCGCCAGGTCGTCGATCAGGTAGTTCTGTTCGATGTTGTGTTCCTGGCGCTGCCAGAAGACCCCGGCGATGGCCCGCAGCCGGTTGTCCTGGGGCGACGAGAAGCGCAGTTCCTGGCTGTACTTCTTGTACAGGTCCGTGGCGCGGATGTACTGGGAGAAGTCGATGGGGTCGCCGTCGTTGTTGCTGAAGGAATCGCTGAAGTAGTAGCCCGAGTCCTCGAAATAGGCGCGGTCGTACCAATAGGAATAGTCCGAATAATCCGAGTTCGAATCGACGTCCCGGTCCATGTACGAAGCGGCGTAGACCATGTCGAAGCTGCCCACGCGGCCCTCGACCGTCAGGGCTGCCTGCCACCACTGGTCGTCGGAATCCTCCGGATAGCCATGGCCCACCTTGTATTCGCCCAGCGTGCGGTCGGCGCCGAAGGCCCCGTCGGTGGTCTGCTTCTGGGCCATCATCGTCGGCGTGATGGTCCAGCTGTCGTTCAGGTCGATGCGCAGGGCCGCGCGGGCGCCGTAGGTGTTCGCCTGGTTGTAGTCGTCCTCGACGCGGGCCGCGTTGTCGGTGGTGATCGGCGTGCGGGGATTCGGCTCCGTCGCGCCCGGAAGGGTGTCGCGGGTACTGACGAAGGTGCGCTGGAAGGGCACGTTGTCGATGAAGCCAGCGTCCTGGCGGGCCCAGCCCACGAGGCGGATGGCCATGGAATCGGACAGCGGCACGTTCACGTAGCCCTCGGCCACGTAGCCGTTGTCGCCGCCGCTCAGGAAGTTGCCCTCGAGGCCGTAGCCGCTGGAAAACCCGGTCGCGTCCGGCCTGTTGGTGACGATCTTCAGTGTCCCGGATTCCGAACTGGCGCCGTAGAGGGTGCCTTGCGGGCCGGCCAGGGCCTCTACCCGGGCGATATCGTAGAGATGCAGGTCCAGTGCGCCCTGGATCGTCGTGATGGGCTGCTCGTCCAGGTAGGTGCCGACGAGGGGCAACGATCCGGAATGGTTGGCGTCCGCATCGCCGGCGCTCGCCACGCCACGCATGTAGATCTGGGCAAAGCCCGGCCGCGCGTTGACGAAGGAGACGCTCGGCAGCAGGTTCGCGTAGTCGTCGAAGCTCAGGATGCGCAGCTCCTGCAGCCGCTGGGTGCCCAGCGCCTGGACGCTGATCGGCACGTTCTGCAGGCTCTCCTCCCGCTTCTGGGCCGTGACGATGACCTCGTCGAGGCCCATCGGCGATTGCTGCGCCTGGACGTGGGCCGGGGCGTAGCCGGCCAGCAGCAACGGCGCGAGCCGCACGGCCTGCCGGATCGGCGAGGGTGGCTTGCGCGCCAGCCGGGGCCGGGCGACGACGGCGGCGGCTGAACGATGCGAACTGGCGGCCCGCTGCAGCTTGCGACGGCGACTACGCGTCATGAACGATCCCCCCCCGAGGTTTGCCCGATTCTGTCAGAAGTCAGGCGCCGCTGGATAGGCCTCCAGCACCGGGCCCAGCGCGTCCCGCAGGGGCTCCAGCCAGGCGTCGTAGTGGCGCCACTGCTCCAGGGCGTCCCGGTAGATCGGCTGGCGGACCTGCTCGGAGCTGGCCGTGCGCACCGCCCGCTCGTTCCGGTAGAACGCGAGGCAACCTTCTTCGAATGGCAGGCCGCAGTAGGCCAGCAGCCTCCGCACCTCCGCCTCGGTGTCCGCCACCATGTGTTCGTAGATCACGCGGTGCACCCGGCCGGGCAGCACCGCGTCGAAGTGGGCCATCAGCTCCACGTAGTCCCGGTAGTACCGGCCGATCTCGGGAAGGCTGTAGGTGAAATGCTGGCCCCGGGCAAAGTGCTGCTTGAAGCCCGAGAAGCAGCAGCTGAGCGGATGGCGCCGCGCGTCGATGATCTTCGCGTTCGGGAGGATCAGGTGGATCAGCCCCACGTGCGCCCAGTTGTTGGGCAGCTTGTCGATGAAGAGGGCGGCGCCGGTCTTCCGCTGGATGCGCGTCCGGGCCAGGTACCGCTCGCCCAGCTCGCGGAGCTGGCCGGCGGACATCCCGCCCAGGATCTCGGGATACTTCGAGACGTCGGTCCGCTGGGTCTTGCCGCCGAGCTCGCGCGCCAGGGACACCATGTCCTGCAGCTCCATGGTCCCCTCCACGCCCGAGTGGCTGGCCAGGATCTGCTCCACCAGCGTCGAGCCCGCCCGGGGCAGGCCGACGATGAAGACCGGATCGGGGGCCGGGCAGCCGCCGCCCGCCCTGGAGGCCAGGAAATCCCGGCTGAACAGCGCCTTTGCGCGCCGGACGTGGCTGGTGGTCTCTTCGGCGTCGTAGCGCACGACGGACCGGCGCAGGCGGTTGGCCTCGGCGTACCGGGCGAAGGACCCTGCGTACTGCCCCGCATCCTCCAGCGCCTTGCCCAGGGTGAACTCGAAATGGAACCGGTCCTCGAGCGCCAGATCGGCTTTGTCGAGCTGGGCCTGCATGAAGCTCAGGTCATCCGGCGTGAAGCGGAAGGTCTTCAGGTTGGCGAGGCTCCACCAGGCCTCGCCCAGCCCGGGCGACAACTCGATGCTCTTCCGGTACGCGGCGATGCTGTCCTGCTGCCGGCCCGCCGTCTTCAGGGCATGACCGTAGGAGAGCCAGATCCTGGCCTGGTTCGGGTACTGCGCGACGATGCCGGCGTAGAGCTCCAGTGCCGGACCGTACTCACCGATGGTGCCGAGCACGGCGGCCTTCAGGTTGCGCAGGCCCGGGCTGCGGGGCTCGCGCTTCAGGAGCATGTCCAGCTGCTCCAGGGCCGCCTCCGCCTTGTTCTGCCGGTGGAGGATCAGCGCGTAGTTCTGCCGGGCGGCCGCGAAGCCGGGTGCCAGCTCGAGGCAGCGGACCAGCAGCTTCTCCGCGTCCGCGTTGCGGCGCAGGCGCCCGGCCACCTCGGCCAGCATGCGGATCGCCGCCACGTCGGTGGGGAACTGCTTCAGGTGCTCCCGGAGCAGCTGCTCGGCCACGGCAATGCGCCCGTCGCACAGCGCGGCTGCCGGGGCCAGCAGCCTGGGATCCCGGGTCGATGCCTTGATGTTCAGGGCGTAGGCCGCGTCCGCCGCCGCCGTTTCGCCCAGCAGCGTGTAGTGGTCGCCGAGGGCCCGCCAGGCGTCGGCGAGGATCCCCTGCGCTTCCGGCTGGCCCGGCATCACCCTGAGGATCTCGGCGACCTGCTCGATGGCCAGCTTCGGGTTCGAGCCGAGCAAGGCCCGCGCGTGGGCCAGGGCAACCTCGAGGCTGCCCGCAGGGGACCTGGCGCCAGGCTGGTCAGCCGGGTTCATCGATCGTCTTCCTGGCTTTGACACCGCGTCCGGGCCAATGAAAGACTCCCGCCAATCCCTTGTCAATTGAAGCATGT
>CAZTGY010000293.1:0-3124 GCA_964613445.1 uncultured Chromatiaceae bacterium
AGTTTGCCATCTGCCAGCCGGGTGATGCCGATATCGAGGACCACGGCACCCGGCTTGACCCAATCGCCGCGGATCAGCCCCGGCTTGCCGACCGCCACCGCGAGGATGTCGGCGCTCGCCACGCAGGCCTGCAGGTCGCGCGTGAAGCGATGGGCGACGGTGGTGGTGGCCCCGGCGAGCAGGAACTCGAGCGCGAGCGGCCGCCCCACGTGGTTCGAGGCGCCGACCACCACGGCGTGCTGACTTTTCGGATCCACGCCGATCCGCCGCAGCAGCTCCATGACGCCGTAAGGCGTGCAGGGCCGCAGCATCGGGATGCGCTGCGCAAGCCGCCCCACGGTGTAAGGGTGAAACCCGTCGACGTCCTTGACCGGGCTGATATGTTCGATCACCGCCGGCTCGTTGATGTGCGCGGGCAGCGGCAGCTGCACCAGGATGCCGTCGATCCCGGGGTCCGCGTTGAGCCGGGCGATGAGGTCGAGCAGTTCGCTTTCCTTGGTCCCCTCCGGCAGGTCGTAGTCGCGTGCGCGGATGCCGACCTCCTCGCAGGCGGTGCGCTTGTTGCGCACGTAGATCTGCGAGCCCGGGTCCTGCCCGACCAGCACCACGGCGAGGCCCGGCGCCCGCTGCCCGGCCGAGCGCCGCTGGGCGATGCCCAGCCGCACCTCGTCGCGGATTTGCCGGGCGATGAGGCGTCCGTCGATCAGTCTGGCGGTCATAGGCGCGACAACATACCAGAGCCTTCCGGCCCGACAAGCCTGCTTGGGAACGGCGGCGGAGGCCGAATTGACGGGGTCGGCGCCCGTCCTTAATATCCTGCCGCCCAATTGCGGGGCCATTATAATGGTCGGGCCTGAGGTCTGGCCGACTGGCACGTCGGGGCATAGCGCAGTCTGGTAGCGCATCTGCTTTGGGAGCAGAGGGTCGGCGGTTCGAATCCGTCTGCCCCGACCACCCGGTCCCTGGATGCCCCTCGGGGTCAGTCCCGGGGCCGGCTCCCAGGGAAGCGGAGCGCCTGTAGCTCAACCGGACAGAGCACCGGCCTTCTAAGCCGGGGGCTGCAGGTTCGAGTCCTGCCAGGCGCGCCATTACGAGATCGGTCCATGGTGGGCGTAGCTCAGTTGGTAGAGCACCGGATTGTGATTCCGGTGGTCGTGGGTTCGAGCCCCATCGTCCACCCCAACCTCGTGCCGTGCCTGGTAGGAGCGCCTTCAGGCGCGAAGACATTGCGACGGGTCGTTAGCTCAATTGGTAGAGCAGTGGACTCTTAATCCATTGGTTGTAGGTTCAAGTCCTACACGGCCCACCACCTCGAACCGGCGGAGATTTCCGTTCCGCGGTACCGGCCTGCTGGCGACTGACGGGCGGGCAACCCGACAAGCGGGTTTCTGATTATCCCCTAAAGACTTGTAATATATGATTTATGTCCCGCGTATGGGACGGGTGGCGCGCCCCGGGCATTCCCGTCCGGGGAGGGCGCGAGCGCCCCGGTGGGGCGAAGGCCGTCCGGTATAATGCCGCGCGCAAAGCCGCTTCAAGACCCCACGCGCGAAAGTGGCGGAACTGGTAGACGCGCAGGATTTAGGTTCCTGTGGGGCAACCCGTGAGAGTTCGAGTCTCTCCTTTCGCACCACGGACCGGGTCGGGTGCCATAAAGCTCAGGTGATTTGGAATGCAGACTGTTCAGGAAGTCGGAAGTGCCATGGAGGAGTTGGAGGTTTCGCTGGAGGCCGGTGCCGGGCTGGAGCGGCGCCTGCAGGTCCGCGTCCCCGCCAGGCGGATCGAGCGAGAGGTGGAGGTTCGCCTGCGCTCAGTCGGCCGGACGGCCAACCTCAAGGGTTATCGCCCCGGCAAGGTTCCGGAAAAGGTCATCCGGCAGCGGTTCGGCGACCAGATCCGCCGTGAAGTGCTCCAGGACATCGTCCAGTCCACTTACGGCGAGGCGCTCAACCGTCAGCAGCTGCGGCCTGCGGGGGAGCCCCAGATCGAAGCAGCGGCGGACGCCGGCGCGAGTGGCGCCGACTTCGCCTACACGGCCAGGTTCGAAGTATTTCCCGAGTTCACGGTCCGGGGTCTGAACACCGTCGCCGTCACCCGTCCCGAGCCCGCCTTCGATGATGCCGACCTGGAATTCATTTCCAATAACCTGAGGCGGCAGCGCAGCCACTGGCACGCTGCGGACCGTGAAGCACGGCTGGGCGACCGGGTGGTTGTGGATTTCCAGGGCCGGCTGAACGGCGCCCCGATGTCCGGCGGCACCGGTGAGAAGGTCACGATCGAGCTCGGCGCGGGGCGGATGGTTGAGGACTTCGAGCGGCAACTGGTTGGCGTAAAGGCCGGAGAATCCAGGGAAATCAGGGTGCAGTTTCCCATCGACTACCCCAATCGCGAGCTGGCGGGCCAGACAGCCGATTTCAGCGTCCAGGTTGGCGAGGTTTCCGAGCAGCATCTTCCGGAGGTCGACGAGGAATTCATCCGGGCCTTTGGCGTGGAGAGCGGCAGCAAGGACGACTTCATCCGGGACCTGCGCGAGACCATGGCCGACGAGTTCAACGCTCGCGCACGGGCAGACGTCAAGCGCCAGCTGCTGGAGCAGCTCCTCAAGTCGAACCCGATCGAGATTCCCGTGATACTAGTCGAGCAGGAAGCCACCTCCCTGCAGTCCGATGCGATGCGCAACCTCGGGGTGTCGGATCCGGGCCAGGCCCCGGCGCTCGAGTCATTCCGTGAGACGGCGGAACGCCGAGTGCGCCTTGGCCTGCTGATCGGCGCCCTGATTCGCGAGCATGAACTGGTCGTCGACCGGGAGAAGGTCCGCGAGCGTATCGAGCAACTTACCCGTGGTTATGAGAACCCCGACGAGATTCGCAAGCTGTACTACCAGACGGCACAGCTAATCAGCCAGGTGGAGAATTCCGTGCTCGAGGAGCAGGTTGTCGACTGGCTGGCAGGCAGGGCGGCGGTTACTCAGAAGCCGACGACGTTTCGCGCATTGGTCGCTGGCTAACGCGTGATCGCTACAACTCAACTGCAACAGGGACGGTAGGCATGGACATGGAAACCAGGGCTCTTGGTCTTGTACCGATGGTCATCGAGCAGACGGCGCGCGGTGAGCGGGCTTATG
>CAZTGY010000293.1:3134-4006 GCA_964613445.1 uncultured Chromatiaceae bacterium
TGGGCTTATGACATCTATTCGCGGTTGCTGAAGGAGCGCGTCATCTTCGTCGTGGGCCCGGTGGAAGACCATATGGCGAACCTGGTAGTGGCCCAGTTGTTGTTCCTGGAGTCCGAGAATCCCGACAAGGACATCCACCTGTACATCAATTCGCCCGGTGGCGTCGTGACTTCGGGCCTGTCCATCTACGACACGATGCAGTTCATCAAGCCCGACGTAAGCACCATTTGCGTTGGCCAGGCTGCCAGCATGGGCGCGGTGCTGCTCGCGGGTGGTGCCAGCGGCAAGCGGTTCTGCCTGCCGCACTCCCGCATGATGATTCACCAGCCGCTTGGCGGGTTCCAGGGCCAGGCATCGGATATCGACATCCATGCGAAGGAGATCCTGCAAGTCCGGGAACGGCTGAACCGCATCCTGGCGAAGCACACTGGCCAGTCCCTCGAGAGGGTGGAGCAGGATACCGATCGGGATCGCTTCATGAGCGGGCCGGACGCCGTGGCGTACGGCCTGATTGATGGCGTGCTGGAGCGCCGCGGCGAGACCAAGAAGACGGCCTGAATTTCCGCGCGATGTGACCCACTCGCGGTATGGGACCAGGGATTTTGCACGCCCCGCTGAACGCGTGCTATATGTTAGATGAGGTCCGTGTGACGGACTTCACGGCAGGAGAAACAGGCGGCCATGGTTGACGAAACTCGCGGGCGAGGCGACGACGGCAAGCTGCTCTACTGCTCCTTCTGCGGCAAGAGCCAGCATGAGGTGCGCAAGCTGATCGCGGGTCCCTCCGTGTTCATCTGCGACGAGTGCGTCGAGCTCTGCAACGACATCATCCGCGAGGAGCTCGATGATCGCCAGGATCATGCGAGCGCAAA
>CAZTGY010000294.1:0-3995 GCA_964613445.1 uncultured Chromatiaceae bacterium
CAATGAAGGAGTAAGACGCGGTCATAGGGGCGCTCTCGTGGCAATCAGGAACACGGCGACGATTCCGGCCACCGCCAGGCCCACGTGGAGCAGGCGCAGGGCGGCGAGGACGATGACGCGCAGCCCGGGGGCGTGCACGTAGTCCTCTGCAACCACCTGCGTCCCCAGGCTGGAGTGATAGACCAGGGCCACGACGAGCAGGACCAGGAGGACCGCATGCAGCGGCGCGGCGACCCAGGCGGCGACGGAATAGAAATCGAGGGACGGCAGAGTGAGCAGCGAAACGGCGAACCAGAGCGTCAGCGGGACCATGGCGACCGCCGAAAGCCGCTGACCCAGCCAGTGTTCGGTGCCGGTGCCGGCGGAACCCAGGCCCAGGACCCGCCCGAGGGGAGACTTGAGGCTCATGCCGCCACCCGCGTCAGCGCAACGGCCCAGAAGATCACCGTCAGCAGGACAGCGGCAGTGACGACGGCAATTCCGGATTTGCGTGCAAACTCCCGGTCGAACCCGCGGCCCGCATCCCAGGCGAGGTGCCGCAGGCCGTTACACAGGTGATAGAAGAAGCAGAAGGTCCAGCCAACCAGCGCAAGCTGACCGGCCAGGCTGCCCAGCAGGTCGTTGCCCCCCGTGAACGCGGCCTGCCCGGACGCCAGGGCCAGCAGCCAGGCGACCAGGGCGAACCCGCCGAGAGACAGGGCCACGCCTGTCAGGCGATGGAGAATGGAGAGGGTGTTGCTGACCTGCCAGCGATACACCTGCAGATGCGGCGACAAGGGCCGCGACACTTGGGACATGGACTACTCCACTCAGAAATCGATGCAACGGCCGCCGCGCTCCCAGTCCCCGAACCGGGTGGGCTCCGGGCCGGGCGGCCCGCCGATCTCGGGCCGAACCGTGGAAGGGGCGGCGGGAAGGAGTTCCGGAACCGGCAGCGTGGCTCGCGCGGAGTCCATTACCGGGGGCTGTGGGGGTACGGATTCAGGCACCGCGTCATTGTGCCAGAATGACCCGCCCAGCTCCAGACTGCGCACCTGTCATTCCCCCTAGAAACCAAGGCTTTACGTGCTCCACTCTGCTCCCCTCGACGACCTTCGGCTGCTCGCCGTCACTGGCAGCGACCGCGCTGCATTCCTGCAGGGCCAGCTGACCCAGGACGTGACGAAGGCGAGCCCGGAAACCACCGTGATGACCGGGTGGGCGGACCCGAAGGGACGGCTGCTCTTTGCCGGCCACCTGTTCGTGGCCCGCCTGGCCACGGAAGAGGCGCTGGCCCTGGTCGTCCCGGCGGACCTCGCGGACACCCTCGTCAGGCGGCTGCGCATGTACATCCTCCGGGCCAAGGCCCAGGCGACGGTGCTCGACATGCCGCTCACCGGACTCCTGGGCACGCCCGGTGACCCCGGCGAGTCCCAGACTGTAAGGCTCCATGGGCACGACGCACGGCACCTGCGCCTCGGGGCCGGCGGGGTAGCCGGCGCCATCCCCGGCCCACGCAGCGACTGGCAGCTGGCCGATATACGCGCGGGCCTGCCGGCGGTCCTGGCGCCCACCACGGGCGAGTTCGTGCCGCAGATGGTCAACCTGGACCTCATCGGGGGCATCAGCTACACGAAGGGCTGCTACACCGGCCAGGAGATCGTGGCCCGCATGCACTATCTCGGACGCGTCAAGCGTCGCATGCTCCGCTTCGGAACTGCAGGCGGCCCGCCAGCGCCCGGCGCGGCGCTGTATGCCAGCCGGGGACCCGTGGGACAGGTCGTCACGTCGGCGCCCGTGGCGACCGGCAGCGAGTTGCTGGCGGTGGTCGTGCTGGACGACCTGCCGGGGCCCTTCTTCCTCGACGAGGCGCAAACGCTGCCCGCCCTGCGCCTGGACCTGCCCTACCAGGTCCCGCTGTAAGAGCGCCCCCAGGCGCGACCGGTCTAATGCGGCCGCGACCTCTTCAGTGCCGGATTCAGCCGGTCGATGTCCGCCTTGACCTGCTCGGGCGTGCGCTCGTAGACGAGCTCCCGGCCCTTGATGGACCCGGAGTACGCCTTGCCGTTGCGTGTCGGCAATAGTTCGCAGCGCACGTTGTGGATGCCGGTACCGAGCACCACCTCGATCCGCTCGGGCCGCTTGCTGAGGACGACCACCTCGATGACCTGGTCGGACTCGGTGATTCGCACCTTGATCTTTTCGTCTTGCATGGCCTGCCCCTTCTGCCTCAGTCGCGCCTGAAGGCGCTCCTACTATCCTTGGTCCCGGAGATGGGGGAACAGCAGCACGTCCCGGATCGAACCCTGGTTGGCAATGAACATCACTAGGCGGTCCACGCCGATGCCGAGTCCGGCCGTCGGGGGCATGCCGTATTCGAGCGCGGTGATGTAGTCAGCATCGTAGAACATGGCCTCCAGGTCGCCGGAATCCTTCTGCTCGACCTGGGCCCGGAAACGCTCCGCCTGGTCCTCCGGATCGTTGAGCTCCGAGAAGCCGTTGGCCAGCTCGCGGCCATTGATGAAGAACTCGAAGCGGTCGGTGAGGAACGGGTCGGCATCGGAGCGCCGCGCCAGCGGGGAAACCTCCGCGGGATAGCCGGTCACGAAGGTCGGATCCACCAGCTGGTGCTCGGCCGTCTTCTCGAATATCTCGATGAGCAGCTTGCCGGCCCCGAAGCTGGCCTTCACGGGGATGCCCAGCGTGCCGCAGACGCCCCGCAGGTAGTCCACGTCCCGCAGGCGGCTGCGGTCCAGCGACAGGTTGTGCAGGTGGACGGCCTCCTCGACCGACAGCTGCCGGAACGGCTCCGCAAGGTCGAAGACCCGGCCCTGGTACTCCACCCGTGTCGTTCCATGCACGTGGACTGCCAGGCCGCGCAGCAGGTTCTCCAGCAGATCGATCAGCGTCCGGTGGTCCGCGTAGGCCATGTACAGCTCGAGCATGGTGAACTCGGGGTTGTGCTGGGTGGAGATGCCTTCATTGCGAAAGTTGCGATTGAGCTCGTAAACACGCTCGAAGCCGCCAACCACGAGCCGCTTCAGGAACAGCTCGGGCGCAACGCGCAGGTAAAGTTCCCGGTCCAGTGCGTTGTGGTGCGTGATGAACGGCCGGGCCACGGCACCGCCAGGAATCATCTGCATCATGGGCGTCTCGACCTCCAGGAAGTCGAGGGCGGTCAGGTAGGAGCGGAGGAACTGCACCACGCGGGTGCGGATTTCAAAGACCCGGCGGGTGTCCTCGTTCACGATCAGGTCCACGTAGCGCTGGCGATACCGGACCTCCTGGTCGGTCAGGCCGTGGAACTTCTCGGGCAGCGGCTGCAGCGACTTGGTGAGGAGGGTCAGCTCGGCCGCCCTTACGCTGAGCTCGCCGGTCTTCGTGCGAAAGACATTGCCCCGGACCCCGACGATATCGCCGAGGTCGAGGCTCTTGAACAGGGCATAGGACTGGTCGCCCAGGACTTCCTTCTGCAGGAAGACCTGGATCTGCCCGGAGCGGTCCTGCAGGGTGGCAAAGCTGGCCTTGCCCATCACCCGCTTGGTCAGCATGCGGCCACCGACCATGACCTCGACCGGATCGGCGTCCAGGGATTCACTGGTGTAGCCCTCGTAGACCGAGTGCAGCTGGCCCGCCAGCGCGCTACGTCGGAAACCATTGGGAAAGGCGAAGCCGGATGCGCGCAGTTCGGCGAGCTTCCGGCGGCGCTCGGCAACGAGCTTGTTGTCTTCCTGGGTCATCGTCAGAGGCCCTGCTTGAGACTGGCTTCGATGAACTTGCGGAGATCGCCATCGAGGATCTTGTCGGGACTGCCCGATTCGACACCGGTGCGGAGGTCCTTCACCCGGGACTGGTCGAGGACATAGGAGCGGATCTGCTGGCCCCAGCCCACGTCCGTCTTGGTGTCCTCGAGGGCCTGGGCCTCCGCCCTCCGCTTCTGTTCCTCCAGTTCGTAGAGCTTCGCCCGCAGCTGCTTCATGGCGGTGGCGCGATTCTTGTGCTGGGACCGCTCGCTC
>CAZTGY010000295.1:0-3985 GCA_964613445.1 uncultured Chromatiaceae bacterium
ACGCTCGGCGAGATCGTGGTGCTGGCAGTCGCGGGACTCCTGGTGGGCAGCGCACTCACCGGCTGGGACGCGCACCGGGCCCACCGGCCGGCCCCGGCGGTGCCGGCCGACAGCAGGCCGTTCCTGCTCGAACTGTTCGTCCCGCTGCTGCTGCCGCTGATGCTGTCGGTCGCGCTGTTCCTCTTCCTGCGGGGCCACAACCTGCCGGGCGGGGGCTTCTCCGCCGGGCTGCTGGCAGCCACCGGGATCCTGCTTCTGTACCTGGCGCGGGGCACCGCCTGGGTGGACGCACGCTGGCAGCCAGACCAGCGGCGCGTCACCGCCGCCGGACTGCTCGTCGCGGCGGGCGCCGGCGCGGCAAGCCTGGCCCTCGGCCACCCGTTCCTCACCAGCACCCATCTGGGCCCCGTCCTGCCCGTCATCGGCACGCTGCCGCTCGCTTCCGCCGTCGCCTTCGACCTGGGCGTGCTCCTGACCGTTGCCGGCGCCACGCTGCACGGCGTGGTGGCCCTCGGCAGGCCCGGCGCAGCGCCCGCGCCGCACCGGGAGGCCGGGCCGTGATCGAAGCGCTGCTGGCCTCCGCCATCGGGCTGCTGACGGGCGCCGGCCTCTGGCTGGCGCTGCGCCCGCGCAGCTTCGACGTGATCGTCGGCCTCACGCTGCTGTCCTACGCCGTGAACCTCTTCATCTTCGCCGCGGCCCGGCCGGTACCCGGGATGCCGCCCATCATCGACGCCGGCGTGCCCGCCACGCTGGCGAACTACACCGACCCCCTGCCCCAGGCGCTGGTCCTGACGGCCATCGTGATCAGCCTGGCGATGACGGCCATCCTCGTGGCCCTCGCCCTGCGCAGCTTCGGAGCCAGTGGCTCCGATCACGTGGATGGGAGCGGGCAGTGAGCACGCTCGTCATCCTGCCGCTGCTGGTGCCGCTGCTCGCTGGCGCCCTGCTGCTCCTCGCCGGGCGGAATGCCAGGACCTGGCCACACCAGGTGAGCGCCGCCGCCGTGGTCCTGCAGCTCCTGGTTGCACTGGCGCTGGGGGCGGCCACGAGGGACGGCGCCGTGCTCGTCTACCTCGCGGGCAACTGGGCGGCGCCGTTCGGCATCGCCCTGGCCGCGGACCGGCTCGCCGTGATCCTGCTGGCGCTCACGGCGCTGCTGGCGCTGGCCGGCCTGCTGGCCTGGCGCGACGAGCCGGGGAATGGCGGCGGCGACCCGGCGGACGATGGCCTGTTCCACGGCCTGTTCCAGCTGCAGCTCTTCGGCCTGAACGGGGCCTTCCTCACGGCGGACCTCTTCAACCTGTTCGTCTTCTTCGAGGTGCTGCTCTGCGCGTCCTACGCGCTCCTGGTGCGCGGGCCGGGTGGCGGGCGCTTCAGCGTCGCCACGCACTACGTGGTGATCAACCTGCTGGCGTCGTCGGTCTTCCTGCTGGCGGCCGCCATCCTCTACGGCGTCCTGGGCACCCTGAGCCTGGCCGACCTGGCGGTCCGCGTGGCCGTCGCGCCGGAGGCGGACCTGCCGCTCGTACGGTCCGCAGGCCTCCTGCTGCTCACCGCCTTCGGGGTGAAGGCCGCGCTGCTGCCCCTCGGCCTGTGGCTGCCGGCCACCTACCGTGCCGCGCCGGTCGCGGTCAGCATCCTCTTCGTGCTGATGACCAAGGTGGGCGTCTACGCCATGCTGCGGGTGTCCATGGTCGTGTTCGGCCTGGAGGGCGTGCCCGACGGGGACTTCAGGCTCCCGCCGCTGCTGCCACTGGCGATGCTGACACTGGGCATGGCCGCGTTCGGCGCGATCGCGGCGCGGGACCTGCGCACGCTGGTGAGCCACCTCGTCATCGGCTCGGCCGGCACGCTGCTCATCGTCGTCGCGATCGGCACCCCCGGCAGCCTGGCGGCGGGACTCTTCTACCTGGTGCACGGCACGCTCGGCGCCGCGCTGCTGTTCGCGGTCGCCGGGCTCCTCGTGAGCCAGCGGGGACCGGCCGGCGACCGGCTGGCAGCCGGCGGTGCGCCCACGGGAGGCGCCGGGACCGGCGCGCTGTTCCTGCTGGGTGCGCTCGGCATGGCCGGCCTGCCGCCCCTGGCCGGCTTCGTTGCCAAGGCCCGCCTGCTGGACGCCGTGCTCCTGGAAGTTGCGAGCCCCGCGTGGCGGGCCGGCGTGGTCGCCGTCATCCTGGTTGCCGCGCTGCTGACGATCGTGGCGCTGGTGCGGGCCGGCAGCACGCTGTTCTGGAAGCCGGCGGACGAGCCCGGGGCGACACTGCCGGCGGCACGGGGCATGCAGCTGGCGGCGCTGCTGCTGCTCGCTGCGTGGCTGGCACTCTCCGCCGCGCCGGGCCCGCTGCTCCGGTACACGGCGGAGACCGCCGCCCAGCTGCTGGAGCCGGCGCGGTACGTCGACGCCGTGCTCGGGCAGGCACCCGTGCGACCGCTCCCTGCCGCCGGGGACGTGCCGTGAGCCGCCTGCTCCCCCACCCGGTGCTGTCGGCGGTGCTCGCGCTCACCTGGCTCGCACTCAACAACACGCTGGGGCCCGCCCACGTGCTGCTGGCGGCGGGCATCGCGCTCTCCCTCCCGCTGCTCATCGGGCGCTTCCTGCCCGACCTGCCCCGGCTGCGCGCCCCCGCCACGCTGTTCCGCCTGCTCCTGGTCGTGCTCGGGGACATCCTGGTGGCCAACCTGGAAGTGGCCCGGCGCATCCTGGGGCGGGAGTCGGCCCTCCGGCCCGCCTTCGTCCGCGTGCCGCTGGACCTCCGGGACCCGCTCGGCGTCGCCACGCTCGCCGCCATCGTCACGCTGACGCCAGGCACGCTGTCGGCGGACCTCGACGATGCCGGCAAGCACCTGGTCGTGCACGCGCTGCACGTGGACGATGCAAGCCGTCTGGTCGCCACCATCAAGCAGCGGTACGAGGCGCCCCTCCGGGCGATCTTCCCGTGATCATCGCCGCCGCCAACCTGGCCATCCTGATGCTGGGCCTCGCCCTGCTGCTGGCGGGCTGGCGCCTCTGGCGCGGCCCGGACGTGCTCGACCGGGTGCTGGCCCTCGACACCCTGTACATCGACGCGCTGGCGCTGCTGGTGGTGCTGGGCGTGCGCCTTGATGACGCCGTCTACTTCGAGGCGGCGCTGGTCATCGGCCTGCTGGGCTTCGTCGGGACCACGGCCATGGCCCGGTACCTGATCCGCGGCGACATCATCGACTGAGGACCTGAACCGTGCTGATGACGATCCTGGAGTTGCTCATCGCCGCCCTGCTCGTGACGGGCGGCGCCTTCGCGCTGCTCGGCTCCTTCGGGCTCGCGAAGCTCGGCGACTTCTACAAGCGCCTCCACGGCCCGACGAAGGCCACCACCCTGGGCGTGGGTTCGGCGCTCATCGCCTCGGCGCTCTGGTTCAGCACCCGGGGCGCCGGGCTGTCGCTGCACGAACTGCTGATCACGCTGTTCCTGGCGCTGACCGCGCCGGTGAGCGCCCACCAGCTGGCGCGGGCGGCGATGCGCCGGCGCGCTACTTCCGCCACTTCCCCCGGTCAGCCTGCATCTGCACGAGGCCGCCCCGACGGTCCAGCATGAACTGGGCCTGCTCCCTGCCGAAGACGCGCTCGGCGAGCACGTTCATGGGGTCGGAGCGGTTGGTGTACTCCCGGTAGGTGAAGTCGTAGGCCTGCTGGGCATCGCGCTTCGCGGCATCGAGGCGGGGCGCCTCGTCGTACAGCCGGAACCACCGGTCCACGAAGCGGTTCAGGTAGGCCTCGCACTGGTCGATGTGCTCGTCCGTGAGCGCGGTGATGTAGCTCGAGCAGATGGGCGACTGCATGGCGCGGATGACGGGGCCGTGGCTCGCGGACCAGACGAAATCGGTGTTCTTGCGGAACTCCAGGTAGTCCCGGTTCACGTCGCCGCTGTAGTAACGGTTCACGTAGTCCTCGCTGACCTTCAGGTCCACGCGGGGCACGTAGTCGGCGTAGAAGAGCAGGTTCG
>CAZTGY010000296.1:0-3965 GCA_964613445.1 uncultured Chromatiaceae bacterium
CCCTTCGCGGCCTATCCGCCCTCGTCGTTCAGCATTGCCCGGGACGGCGAGCCACGGGTAGCGACGATCGGTTTCGCGCCGACCGCCGCCGGGCCCTTCAGCGGCACCATCAGCGTTGCGACCAATGCGGGCCCGCCCGAGCTGATCAGCGTGTCCGGCACCGGCGTGATCCCCGTGATCCCGGGGGACATCGAGGTGGACGGCTCCCTGGAGATGGAAGGCTTCACCGGCGTCACGTCGGTGCAGCAGCTCGCCGTCCGGAACACGGGCCCCGGCCCCCTGACGATCTCGGGCCTTGCGGCCAGCGGCGGTTCCTTCAGCGCCGCGGCGGGCGGCGGCAACCCGCTGCCCCTGGTCCTGCAGCCGGGCGGGGCCGCCACGGTGGCCGTCTCGGTCTCCCCGGGCAATGGCACTGCGGGGACCACGCTCGCCGGCAGCCTGACGGTGGCCAGCAACGACCCGGACGAGGCCGCGAAGGTCGTGCAACTCCGGGCCCGGGTGAGCCCCTCCGGCACGCCCGCCGACAACCCGGTGATCGGCGCCCGGGTGCACTTCAATCCCTTCGACCTGATCACCGCTGCCACCTGCGCCAGCGTCGGGGGGCAGGTGCAGTTCGCGGCCGGCTCCGGCAGCGGCGACAGCTTCGTCGTGCAGCTCGTGGACCAGGGGCGCACCGTGGTCACCAGCGGCTCCTTCGGCGCGACCCAGGGAGCGGGCACGGCCAGCTTCAGCGGCATCGATGCCTGCGGGCTGGTCGATGGCCCGGTGGAGGTCCGGGTGCTCGCCACCGCGGGCGGGAACCCGCTGCCGGCCATGGCCGGCACGCCGGCGGTAAAGAACACGTCGCCCCTGGCGGCGCCGGTGATCACCAGCCCGGACGTGCCCCTCACGACGGCTGTGCTGAGCCCCACGCTGCAGGTCTGCGGCACGGCGCGGGACGACACGACGATCACCATCGAGGGCGGCGCGGCCATCGCGAGCACCACGCTGGGGGCCGGCCAGACCAGCTTCTGCCTCGACGTGAACCTGCGGCCGAACGCGGCCAACACGCTCATCGCCACGGCGACGGACAACCTGGCCCCGGATCCCCGCCCGGTGGCCTCGGCCCAGCCCTTCCAGGTCTTCCAGATCAACGTGGACGACATCGTGGACGTGGCGGTGTCGAGCCGGCCCGCCACCGCCGGGGAGATCGCGCAGCTGGTGGCCAATGGCGTGATCGACGTCGCCGACCCGGACAACTTCAACGTTTCGATGTTCACCCTGGTGTTCACGTTTGGCGGGGACCAGCCGCCGGTGACGGTGACCCAGCCGGCGGCGGTGCCCGTCGGTACCGGCGGCGTGGGCGGCGGCTGCGCCAGCGGTGGCGGCGGTGGCGGTGGCGGCGGGAGTGGCGGCGGCGGCTGGGTGTCCGGTGGCTTCCCCGCCGACCCGGTGGAGCGCGAGATCCTTCAGGAGCAGACGATCCCCACCCAGGTGGGCGGCTGCGTCAGCCGCTGCAGCCAGCTGATCCTGCTCCGGGGCCCGTCCGGCGTGATCATCCCGGGCGTGCTCACCATCGAGGGGCGCATCAAGACCCTGAAGGAGTTCTTCCAGGTCAGCATCGCCATCCTGAACAAGGGCACGAACTTCGTGCTCGAGGGCGTCCAGGCGTCGGTGCAGGTGCCCGCGGGCCTGACGCCGGTGCGCGCCGGGCTGGGCCTGGACCTGGGCACGCTGAACACCGGCGACGCCGTCGACACGGTCGTCATCGGCGACATCCCGGCTGGCGAGACCGGCAGCGCCCAGTTCCTGGTGCGTGGCGACACCATCGGCACGCACCACGTCAACGTCGCCTTCAGCGGCTTCATCACCGGCGGCGGGCTGCCGTCGCCGGTGACCTTCGCCGACACGCGGGGCACGTCCGTGCAGGTCTATGGCCCGCCGGAGCTCGGCGTGACCGTCCGGCACCCGAGCGATGCCAACGGGTTCGACGTGACCCTGGGCCAGGTCTACGACCTGATCGTCGAGATCACCAACCAGTCGGCGGACCGCCCCGCGCTCTACACGAGCATGGACCTCTTCATCGGCGGCGACTCCCAGCTGGTGGACGCCAGCGGCGATCCGCTGCCGGATGGCCACGCGGTGCGGACCTTCGGCACAGTGCTGCCCGGCCAGACCGTGTCTGCCGCCTTCCGGCTGAAGTCCCTGGCGCAGGGCGAGATCATCGCCTGCGCCGGCGTCGCGAGCGAGAACATCCACCTGACCGTGGACACCGGGCCCGATGGCGCTCCCTGCAACACCGCGAGCACGATCCCCGCGAACTTCCAGCCGCTGCCCGCCGCGCTGCCGCCCCAGGTCTTCGCCATCAGCCCGCAGAATGGCCAGCCCAACGTGCCGGTCACGAGCACCGTGCTGGCGACGCTGACGCCCCAGGCCTCCTGCCTGGTGCCCGACAGCTTCACCAACGTCGTGACCCAGCCCTTCGGTGGCGGCACCGAGGTGCTCTCGGCGGACCTCGCGGTGTCCGGTACCTTCTTGCTGGAGGAGCTCGACGGGGCGGGCAACGCGGTGCGCCACGTGCCGACCGACCTGGATCTCGGCAATCCCCCGGCGGGCGGGACCACCATCGCCACCCTCCGGCTCGGGCTCGCGAGCCCGCTGAGCCAGTACTTCCTGAAGGACAACACGAGCTACCGGGCCACCATCCGCGGCGGCGCTGGCGGAGCCTGCAGCGCTGGCTCCGGGGCCACCATGGCCTCCGATTACAGCTGGACCTTCACGACAGCCCAGACCTGTGGCGGCCTCGTGACGCCCCAGGTCATCCTGTACTCGCCCCTGGACGGGGCGGCGAACCAGGCGATCGACACCGGGATCGTGATCGACTTCGACCGGCGCATGAACCCGGCGACCTTCGTGTTCAACCCGGCCAACCAGCCGGGCAGCAGCTTCGGTGTCTTCGCCGGCGGCACCGTGACGGGCGGCGATGTCAGCGGCGGCACGCCCGTGGCGGGCACGGGCACCTTCAGCAACCAGTCACGGACCTTCACCTTCCGGCCCGCCGCGAACCTGCCGGCGGGCCAGGCCATCCGCATCCGCCTGACCGACGGCGTGAAGGACACCTGCGGCAACCCGCTGCAGGTGCCGGCCGGCGGCGTGAAGCTCGCCAGCTTCACCACCCAGCCGCCCGACACGACGGCGCCGGCCGCGCCCCAGGTGAACCCGGTGCCGGCCCTGACCAACGCGCCGAGCATCCCGGTGTCCGGCAGCGCCGAGGCGGGGAGCACCGTGACGGTGACGGGCGGCGCGGGCAGCGCGAGCACGACCGCGACGGCGGGCGGCCTGTTCAGCGTCAGCGTGCCGCTGACCCTGAACCAGTCGAACAGCCTGTCGGTGCGGGCGAAGGACGCGTCCAACAACGAGTCGCCGCCGGCCACCACGGGCACGGACAGTCAGCCGCTGGTCGTGGTGAACGACGCGACGGCGCCCACGGTCACGGCCATCGTGCCTTCCAGCGGCGCGACGGGCGTCCCGCTCGACACCGTGATCACCGTCTCCTTGAGCGAGCCCTTCGACCCGGCCACGGTGAACCCGGCGAACGCCACGCTGAACAACGGCGCGGTGGCGGGCACCGTGTCCGCGGACAGCCCCAGCGGCTTCACCTTCGACCCGGCGGGCCCGCTGGCCTACAACACGACCTATACGCTGCGGCTGCGGTCGGGCGGGATCAGGGACAAGGCGGGCAACGGGTTCGCCGGCGACGTGGTGGCGACCTTCACGTCGGAGCTGGACATCCCGCCGTCGGTGACCGGGATCGCGCCGGACAGTGGCATGCAGGGCACGTCCTTCCCGGTGACCTTCACGGGCACCGACCTGCAGAACGTGTCGGCGGTGGTCGCGGGCAAGCCCAACATCACCGGCAGCATCACGAGCAAGACCGCAACCCAGGTGGTGGCCCAGGTGAGCATCGGCCCGCTCGTGCCCCCGGG
>CAZTGY010000297.1:0-3246 GCA_964613445.1 uncultured Chromatiaceae bacterium
CCTGATGCCGAACCCCAAGGTCGGCACGGTGACCCAGGATGTCGAGACGGCCGTGAAGAACGCCAAGGCAGGCCAGGTCCGGTACCGGGCCGACAAGGCCGGCATCGTGCATTGCCCGATCGGCAAGGCTGATTTCGAGGTCGCGGCGCTGCGGGAGAATCTCATCGCGCTGTTGACCGACATCAAGAAGGTCAAGCCGCCGGCGAGCAAGGGCCAGTACCTGAAGCGCCTCACGGTGTCTTCCACGATGGGCCCGGGCGTGATGGTCGATCAGTCCAGCCTGGAAGCTGGCACCTAGGAGTTTTGAAGGCGTGGCCCGGGAAGCCGGGTCCCGCCGGTTCCGCCGCGTCCAGGAGTTCGGGCATGGCGGACGTTGCATCGAAGACCGCAGGTGGCAATGGCGATCCCGACGACCGGATCTGTCAATGCCTTAATGCCCTGCGCAGATGGTGTTACCCGAATCAGGACAGCCTGGTGACGGCCGCCATCGGATATTGAGCGTTTCGCATCAGGAGTGAACGATGGCATTAAGACTCGAAGACAAGAAGGCTCTTGTCGATGAGGTGAGTGCGATCGCGGCAACCGCGCACTCGGCCGTTGCGGCCGAATATCGCGGCATGACAGTGGCGCAGGTGACCGACCTGCGGGCCAAGGCCCGCAGCCAGGGCGTCTACGTCCGCGTGATCAAGAACACCCTCGCCAGGCGAGCCGTCGAAGGCACCGAGTTCGCATGCCTCAAGGAGGCCCTCAAGGGGCCGCTCATCCTGGCGTTTTCCCGCGAGGATCCAGGCGCAGCTGCCCGGGTCGTCAAGGACTTCGCCAAGACGAACGAAAAGCTGGTCACGAAGGCGGTCGCCATTGGCGGCACGCTGTATGGACCGGCTGATCTCGAGCGGCTCGCGAGCCTGCCGACGCTGGACCAGGCCCGGGCAATTCTGCTCGGCGTGCTGCAGGCGCCGGGCACCAAGCTCGCCCGCACGCTGGCGGAGCCGGCCGCGCTTATCGCGCGCGTCCTGGCTGCCCGCGGCAAGGCGGAGGAGGTCTCCTGAAGGGCTTGCCTTCCAGGAGCCGACTAGCAAACAGAACCATCCGACTTTCGGGTAACCAGACTTCAAGGACTTAAGGAGATTCCGACCATGGCTCTTTCAAATCAGGACCTGCTCAAAGAACTGAGCGCAAAGCCCATCATGGAGATCGTCGAGCTCGTGAAGATGCTCGAGGACACCTGGGGCGTCTCTGCCGCCGCGCCGGTGGCCGTTGCCGCCGCTGGTGCTGCTGGCGCTGCCGCGCCGGCCGCCGAGGAGAAGACCGAGTTCACGGTCACGCTGAAGTCCATCGGCGAGAACAAGGTGGGCGTCATCAAGGCGATTCGCACGATCACGAGCCTGGGCCTCAAGGAGGCCAAGGATCTCGTCGAGGGTGCGCCGTCCGTCGTCAAGGAAGCGGTGTCGAAGGACGAGGCCGCGACCATCAAGAAGCAGCTCGAGGAAGCCGGCGCCACTGCAGAGATCAAGTGAGCGGTTGCGACCCGATGCTGACCATCACGCAGGCCTCGCGGCCTGCGGTGTTGCGAAACCGGGGTTCGCGGCGGCAGCCGGTGCAGTGCGCACCGGCTGCCGTCGCCCATTCCCCGATCTGAGTGCCCTGACAGAGGTGCTGCGCCATGACATTCTCATTCACCGATAAGAAGCGGATCCGGAAGGACTTCGGCAAGCGGCCGAGCATCCTCGGGGTTCCGCCCCTGCTTTCCATTCAGCTGGATTCCTACAAGAAGTTCCTGCAGGAAGACACGGCCCTGGAAAGCCGGAAAGATGAGCGCCGCGAGGATGTCGGGCTGCACGCCGCATTCAAGAGCGTCTTTCCCATCATCAGCTACTCGGGCAACGCCGCCCTCGAGTTCATCAGCTACCGCCTCGGCGAGCCGGTGTTCGACGTCAAGGAGTGCCAGCTCCGCGGCCTGACCTACGCAGCCCCGCTGCGGGTCCAGGTGCGCCTGGTGATCTACGACAAGGAAGGCTCGACCGCCACCAAGAAGATCGTCAAGGAAGTCCGCGAGCAGGAGGTCTATCTCGGCGAGATGCCCCTGATGACCGACTACGGCACGTTCGTCGTGAACGGCACCGAGCGCGTCATCGTGTCGCAGTTGCACCGTTCGCCGGGCGTGTTCTTCGACCATGACAAGGGCAAGACCCACTCGTCCGGCAAGCTGCTCTTCTCGGCCCGCATCATTCCCTACCGCGGGTCCTGGCTCGACTTCGAGTTCGATCCCAAGGACAGCGTGTTCGCCCGTATCGACCGCCGCCGCAAGCTGCCGGTCACCATCATCCTGCGCGCCCTGGGCCTGACGAACCAGGAAATGCTGGATCTCTTCTTCGAGAAGAACGATTTCTACCTGTCCGCCAAGGAAGTGGAGCTCGGCCTCGTTCCGCAGCGCCTCCGCGGTGACACGGCTACCTTCGACATCAAGATCGGCCGCAAGGTCGTCGTCGAGGAAGGCCGCCGGATCACCGCCCGTCACGTCCGGGAGCTGGAAGAGTCCGGCGCCAAGACCATGGTGGTGCCCAAGGAGTACCTGGAGGGCAAGATCCTGGCCCATGACGTCGTGGACAAGAGCTCGGGTGAGCTCCTGGCCCGCGCCGACGACGAACTGAACGCCGAACTGATCGACCAGTTCGTCGAAAAGGGCATCAAGCACATCCGGACGCTCTACGTGAACGACCTGGATCGAGGCCCCTACATCTCGAATACCCTCCGCATCGACTCCTCGGTGACCCGCCTCGATGCTCTCGTCGAGATCTACCGCATGATGCGTCCCGGTGAGCCGCCCACCAAGGAGGCGGCCGAGAACCTCTTCCACAACCTGTTCTTCAACGCCGAGCGCTATGACATTTCGAGCGTCGGCCGCATGAAGTTCAATCGCCGCGTTGGTCGCACCGAGTCTACCGGGCCGGGTGTCCTCACGAAGGAAGACATCATCGATGCCCTGCGGACCCTCATGGAAATCCGCAACGGCCGCGGCCAGGTGGATGACATCGACCATTTGGGCAACCGCCGCGTGCGAAGCGTCGGCGAAATGGCCGAGAACGCATTCCGCGTCGGTCTCGTGCGCGTCGAGCGGGCCGTCAAGGAGCGCCTCACGATCGCCGACTCCGAGGGCCTGATGCCCCAGGAGCTGATCAACGCCAAGCCGGTTGCGGCGGCGGTGAAGGAGTTCTTTGGCTCGAGCCAGCTCTCGCAGTTCATGGA
>CAZTGY010000297.1:3256-3956 GCA_964613445.1 uncultured Chromatiaceae bacterium
ACCCACTACGGCCGGGTCTGCCCGATCGAAACGCCGGAAGGCCCGAACATCGGCCTGATCAACTCACTTTCCGTCTACGCCCGGACCAACGAGTACGGCTTCCTCGAGACCCCGTACCGCAAGGTCAGGAACGGCAAGGTCACGGATGACGTCGAGTACCTCTCCGCCATCGAAGAGGGCCAGCACGTCATCGCCCAGGCCAACGCCCAGCTGGATGCCAAGGGGATGTTCGTCGAGGAACTTGTGTCGGTGCGGCACCAGAACGAATTCACCCTGCTGCCCCGCGAGCGGATCGACTTCATGGACGTGTCGCCGAAGCAGACCGTCTCGGTCGCCGCCTCGCTGATTCCGTTCCTCGAGCACGATGACGCAAATCGCGCACTCATGGGCGCGAACATGCAGCGGCAGGCGGTTCCCACGCTGCGTTCCGACGTGCCGCTGGTCGGCACCGGCATGGAGCGGGCAGTGGCGATCGACTCGGGCGTGACGGTCGTTGCACGCCGCGGTGGCACCGTCGACTTCGTCGATGCCTCGCGCATCGTGGTGCGGGTCAATGACGACGAGACGATCCCGGGCGAGCCGGGCGTCGACATCTACAACCTGACCAAGTACACCCGTTCCAACCAGAACACCTGCATCAACCAGCGTCCGCTGGTGAAGGCGGGCAATGTGATCTCGAAGCGGGACGTGCTGGCCGACG
>CAZTGY010000298.1:0-3946 GCA_964613445.1 uncultured Chromatiaceae bacterium
CATGGCGTGCGCTGCCTCGTTGGGGTCCTTCATCAGGTAGCGCCAGGTGGTGCCCAGTTCCGCGTACACGTTGGTGTTGGGCTTCACCCCGTTATCGATGAGCGACTGGATCAGGGAGTCGATGCCGATCCCGTACCGGGCAGGCCCCGACTCGCCGGGTGCGTACTTGCCCGGTATGAACTCCGCGCCGCGGAACTTCAGGTCGTAGCCCGAGTGGTAGATGACGAAGTTGATGTCCGGGTTCTGGCGCGCGGCCTTGCCCACGTCGCCGCAGCCGCCGAACTGCCGGTTCCTGCCGGTCATGAAGGGCGTCGGCAGCGGCACGCCCTTGTGGATGCAGATGGTCTTGACGCCAGTCCTGCGCGCCATCTCGATGAGCTTCGCGCCGTGCTCCTCGTCGTCCAGCCACCAGCCGGTTTCGCCGGCGGGATCCGCCTGCGTGTAGGTCTTCCACGCCGCGATCTGCCACTTTTCGGCCAGTTCCGGCATGCGCTCGATGTCGCCGGGCAGGTTCGGCACGACGCGCCCGTGTACCAGCAGCCGGCGACTTCCTTCCAGTGCATCCACCATCTCCTGCGTGGCCCGCGCCTCGTCCTGGGTGAGCGGCATGTCCCGGTGGCTGGTCGGCGTGAAGGTGAGCACCGCCATGTCGGTGTCGCTGTCCAGGAACATCTCCTTGACGAACGCCTGGCTGGTGAAGCACTTGACGTGGCCGTACTCGGATCCGGGGTCCAGGTAGCCGCACTTGGCCTGGGGCATGAACTTGAGGCCCTGGGCCGTGAGCATGTTCGGCGCCTTCCACGTCTCCAGCGCGTTCACGTGGTGCCCCTGGATGTCGAAGATGAACTCCCGCTTGGCGAGCGACGCGTCCGCCGCGGCCGTATCGAGGGCGGCAAGGCGGGGCACGTCGTAGTAGCTACCGGTCCTGCCGAGCGCGGCGTGCACCTCGTTGAACGCCAGCAGCGTGGTGGCGGCCCCTGCCGAGGTGGTGACGAAGTTGCGCCGGGTCATGCCGAGCCGCCGGGCGTTGATCCCGACCTGCTCCAGGGCCCGCTGGTTCGCGAGCTCGCTGTGGCGCGGGAGGGGCAGGGGGGCGAACTCGCCGTTGCTGGTGCTGTCCAGCTTGATGGGCAGGCGGGCGCCGTCGGGATCGAAGCGGGAGATATCGTGCTTGCGGGCCATGGGCGACTCTCGCGGTCGTGCGGGGGCGACGGGACCTCCAGCCTAGCGGTCCCGGCCCTGGCCCGTCCATGGATTATGTCGAGCGACCCCGGAGCGGACGTGGCCCGCATGGCGCTATACTGGCTGCGACACAGCGCTCCGTTGGCCGGAAAGGGTAACAACAATGAATGCGCCCGCCCGCAACCTCAGCCATCCGCTCGCAACACTGATACTGGCGCTTGCCGTAGCCATGCCCGTGTCGGCAGCCAGCCTGCAGGACCTCTACAACACCGGCGTGCTCGACGACGGCACCCCGGCAGCTTCGGGCAGCGTGGACCTTCACTACACGCTGCTCGTCAGCCCCGATCCCGCCTTCCCGGGTCCCGCCGCGATCGTCGCGGACCCGATAGCGGCCGGCTACTGGCTGCCCAACAGCTCG
This sequence comes from uncultured Chromatiaceae bacterium, assembly GCA_964613445.1. Classification (GTDB taxonomy): domain Bacteria; phylum Pseudomonadota; class Gammaproteobacteria; order Steroidobacterales; genus SHZI01. The sequence continues at coordinate 1,601 of CAZTGY010000298.1, forward strand.
ACCTCCCGGTGGATCGCCCCCGCCCAGAACCAGGGCTACCCGAGCGGCGCGACCAACCATGCTTCCGGCAGCTATACCTACCGGCTCAGTTTCGACCTCACGGGATACGATCCGGCCACGGCACAGGTGACGGGCTCCTGGGCGGCGGACAACGCCGGCACGGCGCTCCTGCTGAACGGCGTGACCACCGGATTCGCCACCCCCAGCTACAGCTCGCTCACCGCCTTCACGCTCTCGAGCGGGTTCGTCGCCGGGCTGAACACGCTCGACTTCCTCGTCAACGAGTTTGCCTCCGGGGGAGCCAATCCGACGGGACTTCGGGTCGAGGCCCTGGCGGGCACCGCCACCGTCGTGCCGGCGCCCGCGGCCGCCTGGCTGCTCGGCACCGGGGTTGCGGGGCTCATCGCGCGTCGCTACCGCCGCAGGCCTCGCTGACGCCAGCGCCCCCGGCGCGCCGCCACAGGCGTCACCGCCAAGGTCAGCAGCAACAGGCTGGCCGGAACCGGGTGCTTGATCGCATAGACCAGCGGGGTGAGCGCGGCGCGCACCAGCGCCCGCAGGGCTTCGCTGCCGCGGATCCGGTCTGCCAGCGCGGGGGACACCCGGTAGTACCAGCCCACGAAGGCCCGGCCCCAGGTACTGGCCAGCAGGAACCTGTCCCGGAACCCGCGCAGGACCATTACCTCCGGCTCCAGGTAGGAGCCGTAGGCGGCCGTCGCGATAAAGCAGCCGCCCGAGCTGTCGCTGCCGCCGAAGCCAGCGATGACGTAGCCGCCCGAGTCCGAGTTGTTGGCGGGCACGGGATCGGGGCCGGTCGACGTGACCGTGACGGACCAATCGACGCTGGAATCGCCAAACGCCGCGTCCAGGTCTTCGTCGGCGTAGATCTCCACCTCGGCCGATTCACCCGCCGCCAGGTTGCCGATCGGGAAATCGTGTGCCGGCAGCGGCGTGCCACTCGTCGAGAACGTGTAGGAAGTCCGCGTGAGCACCACGTTGGTGGCCGCCGAAGGCCCATTGTTGCGCACGGTGATCTTGTGGCTGATGGAAAAGCCCAGCTGGTTGTCGCTGGGCAGGAACTCGATGTTGTCCTCGATGGAACTGGCCGCAATCTCAATGTCGGCGCAGGTCGGGGCTGCGATCACGAGTGACGCGCTGTTATTTGCGGTGACATTGTCGACGGCGGGCCCGACCGTGCTGACCGCGGCGGCGTTCACGAGGCAGCCCGTGGCTGAACCGGCGGCCTGGGTCTGGATCTGCAGCGTCGCCTGGCCCTCGTCGGCAAGGTTGCCCACGTCCCAGGCGCCGGTGACGGCGTCGTAGGTGCCCTGGGACGGTGACGCGCTGACGAAGCCAAGCCCGGCCGGCAGGAGGTCGGTCACCAGCGCCGCGGCAGGGTCGGGGCCATTGTTCCTTACCGTCAGCGTGAACGTGGCCAGGTCGGAGCCGCTGGCTCCGGGCTGCACGATGGTCTCGTTGGCGGTCTTGGTGACCTGCAAGTCGGCATTGGCAAGACCCGGGTTGCCGGAGACCGTGATTGGCTGGCTGCGCACGTTCAGCCTGAAGTCGTCGTTCACCACCCCGCTGGCCGTCGGCGCGAAGACCACCGTGAGCACGCAACTCTGGGCGGGCGTGAGCGTGACGTTGTCGCAGGCTGCGGCGTTCTGGAAGCTGAACGGCGCCGCGAGGCCCTCCGTAATCTGCACCGTGACATTGGCCACGTCTGTGTTGGTGATGGTCACAGTACCGGTGCCGCTGCCGCCGGCCAGCACCGTGTTGAGGAAGGGGAGAGCCCCGTCGTTGGCCGCCCCGATGGAATCCACGACGCTCACGGTCGGTGGCGAACCGGTGCCGGATACGGTCACGCCCCGGAGCGTGCCACCCAGGTCGAAGGTCAGGCTGTCGTTGGAGGTGCTGGTGTTGGTGGGCAGGTAGGTCACGGTGATCGTGCAGGCCTGGCCTCCCTGCAGCGTCAGCGTGCAGTCACCCGGGTCGGCGATGCCAAAGGGCGCCGCGGGGGAATCGGTGATCGACACGGCGACCGGGCTTGCCGTGTAGTTGGTGACCGTGACGGTTTGTACCTGCTGCACGTTGACGGTCGACAGGCCGAAGGCGACGTCGTGGTCGCCTTCCGCGCCCTGGGAATCCGTCACCACGATGCCCGCGGTCAGGTCGGTGGCCAGGAAGACTGAGATACCTTCCACTTCCTGGTTGTCGAATCCCGCGTACAGCACGACATACTGCGTGTCGGGCGGCAGGTTCGAGAAAGTCGTCAGGCCGGTGTGGCTGTAGGTGCCGCCCGCGCCGTGGAAGTTGTCGTTGGTCAGTTTTCCGGGCTCCGTGGTC
>CAZTGY010000299.1:0-3940 GCA_964613445.1 uncultured Chromatiaceae bacterium
TTACCGTAAACACGCTTTCCAAGCGTGCGCCTTCAGCCACTCGGCCACCTCTCCGTGTCTCGCATGCTGGCAGGTCGAAAGCGGGCTGCAGGGTAGCCCACCGGGATGCCGGCGTTCAATCGTTCTTGTCGGGTGCCGGCGCGTCGGGCGGCGGCGCGGCCGGTGGCTCCGGGCGGAAATAGGGCGGCGGCCGGGCCAGGCAGGCGGCACCCCGGAGCTCCGCGCCCGAAGCGGGCGGGACCACATAGCCGGAGGACTGGCCCGGCGCCGCCAGCCCCGCGGGAAGCTTGAGGCCCGGCACGTCGCGGGCGGACTGGTATTCGGCCACGTCGTCGCAGCGGGCGTTGACGTCCTTGGTGCGGAAACACCCGGCGAGCGACACCGCCAGCACGGGCAGCAGGAGGAGCTGACGAGGCCTCAACGCTCGCCGCCGGCGATGGCCCGGGCGCCGGCGACGGGCTCCAGCAGGCCGGCCCGTGCCAGGGCCGCCTCGACCACGGGCTGGGCTGCCGGGCTGAGCGGCGTCAGCGGCAGGCGCAGGCCGCCGGGAATCAGCCCGAGCCGGTGCAGCGCCCACTTCACGGGGATCGGGTTGGACTCGATGAAGAGGTCCCGGTGCAGGTCGGCCAGCCGGGCATCGATCTCGGCGGCCAGCGCCGCGTCGCCCTCGAGGGCGGCCTCGCACATGTCGGCCATCTGGGCCGGCGCGACGTTGGCGGTCACCGAAATCACCCCCTGGCCGCCCTGCAGGATGAACTCCCGGCAGGTGGCGTCATCCCCGCTCAGCAGCACGAAATCGTCGCCACAGGCGGCGCGCAGGGTTGCCACGCGGCCCAGGTCGCCGGTGGCCTCCTTGATGCCGATGATGCCGGGGTGGTGCGCCACGCGGGCCACGGTCTCGGGCCGCAGGTCCACGCCCGTGCGTCCCGGCACGTTGTAGAGGATCACGGGACGATCCACCGCGTCGGCGATCGCCAGGTAATGCCGGCAGAGGCCCTCCTGGGTGGGCTTGTTGTAATAGGGCGTGACGATCAGGTAGCCGTCGATCGGCAGGCCTGCCACGGCGCGGGACAGGTCGATGGTCTGGGCCGTCGAGTTGGAGCCGGTGCCCGCCACGACGGGGATCCGCCCCGCCGCGCGCTCGGCAGCCACGCGGATCACCTCGACGTGCTCGGCCTTGGCGAGCGTCGCCGATTCGCCGGTCGTGCCGGCGATGACCAGGAAATCGGTGCCCGCGTCGACGTGGAAATCGACCAGCCGCTCGAGGCAGGCGAAATCGACCGCCCCGTCGGCCGTCATCGGGGTCACGAGAGCGACGCTGCTGCCTGAGAACATCGGGGGAAACCGGGCGTTATGGAGCCCGGGATGGTACTTCCCGACCCCACGCGTCGCAAGGCCGGCGGGCCGGGAAGCCGCCCTGGAAGCGGTCCTGGCCTCGCTTGCCGGTCGTTGATTTCCCGGTACACTGGCTCTCGTCCTGCAACCCTCCCAGATCGAATTCATGGAAAAGCTACTCGCGGTCACCGCCATCGGCCCGGACCGCGCCGGCGTCGTTCGCGACCTGAGCCAGGCCGTGGCTTCCGCGGGGGGCAGCATCCGGGAAAGCCGGATGATCGCCCTGGGCTCCGAGTTCGCGGTCATGATGCTGGTGTCCGGCAACTGGCACACGGTCACCAAGCTGCAGAGCGCCTTCCAGTTGCTGCAGCAGCAGTCGAACCTCACGGTCACCGTGCGGGAGACCCAGCCCCGGCCGGTCGAGACCGCCGCGCCCTACCTGGTGGACGTGGTCACGCTGGACCACGAGGGCATCGTCTTCGGGCTGTCGAACTTTTTTGCCGCCCGGGGACTCGAAATCGCCGAGGTCAGCACGCGCCGCTACAATGCGCCCCACACAGGCGCCCTGATGTTTGGCGTGCAGATGACCATCAACGTGCCCCGCACCGTGCACGTGGCGACGCTCCGGGAGGAATTCCTCGAGTACTGCGACGAGCAGAACCTGGACGCCGTCATGGAACCGGCACAGCGCTGAGCACGCCGGCCCGGGTAAAGCGGGCCGGACCGCTACCACAGGAACAGGCACAGCACATGAGCACCGTGACCGTCGGCAAGGCCGTCCCCAACTTCAGCCTCCCGGCCACCGGGGGCAGTACCGTGGACCTCAAGGGCCTGCGCGGCAGCAACGTGGTGGTGTATTTCTACCCGAAGGACAGCACCCCCGGATGCACGACCGAGGGTTGCGACTTCGGCAGCCTCCACGAGAAGTTCCGCCGCCGGAAGACCGTGATCCTCGGCGTCTCGCGCGACTCGCTCGCGTCCCACGAGAAGTTCAAGGCGAAGTTCGAGTTCCCGTTCGACCTGCTCTCCGACGGCGACGAGACGCTGTGCCGCCTCTTCGACGTGATCAGGGAGAAGAACATGTACGGCAAGAAGGTCAAGGGCATCGAGCGCAGCACCTTCCTGATCGATGCGGAGGGCAAGCTGCGCGCCGAGTGGCGCAAGGTGAGCGTCAAGGGCCACGCCGCCCAAGTGCTCGCGGCGGTAGAGGCACTCTGAAGGCTTGCCGGAGCGGCAACCTGGCCACCTGCGCGTTGCCCGGGCTCGTTATGCGACAACTCATTGCGCTCATCGCCTCGATAGCCCTGCTGGCACCGCCCATGGCGCCGGCGGCGACGGGCGACGACCTGCCGGACATCGGGAGCCCCGCCAACTCGGTGCTGTCCCGCGAGCAGGAACTGCAGATCGGCAGGTCGATCTACCGCAGCCTCGTCGACACCGAGCGGGTCATGACCGACCCGGAGATCCAGGAGTACGTCCAGGACGTGGGCATGAAGCTCGCCGCCCAGGCCCAGGACGGTGATTTCCGTTTCAGGTTCTTCGTGGTCAGCGACCCCGCCATCAACGCCTTCGCCCTGCCCGGCGGCTACATCGGCATCCACTCCGGCCTGCTCCTGGCGACGGCCTCCGAGAGCGAACTGGCCGGCGTGCTGGCGCACGAGATCTCCCACGTCACCCAGCGCCACATTTCGCGGGCGGTATTCGCCAACCAGCGCAGCAGCATCCTGACCATGGCCGCCATGCTCGGCGCGATCCTGCTCGGCGCCGTCGGCGGCAGCGGCGACGTCATCACCGGTGCCATCGCGACGGCCCAGGGCGTTGCGGCCCAGCAGCAGATCAATTTCACCCGGGCCAACGAGTACGAGGCGGACCGGGTTGGCGTCGGCGTGCTGTCCGCCGCCGGCTTCGACCCCATGGGCATGCCGGCCTTCTTCGAGACGCTGGCCCGCCAGACGGGCCCCCTGGCCAGCCAGGCCCCGGAATTCCTGCGAACCCACCCCGTCACGGTCAACCGGATCGCGGAGACGCGGGAACGGGCCGCCGCCCTGCCCCACCCTGACGTGCAGGATGCGGCGGGCTACACGCTCACCCGCGCCCGCGTCCGGGTGCTGTCGAGCCCGACGCCCGAGAAGGCGCTGGAGTACTTCCTGGGCGAGAAGCAGGACCCGAAGCAGGCGGGTGACCTGGGCACCGAATACGGGATCGCGCTGGTCCGCATGGAGCTCGGCCAGTACCGGGAGGCCCGTACGCTGTTCCAGGGGCTGCTGGCCACCAACCCCGGCGTCATTCCGTTCCACACCGGGCTCGCCGGCGCGGAGCTCGCCCTTGGCAACCGGGATGCCGCCTTCGCCGGTTACGAGAAGGCCATGAGCCTGTTCCCCCGCAACACGCCGCTCACCGTCCGCTATGCCGAGGCCTTGCTGGCCGCCGGGCAGCCGGAAAAGGCCCACGCCATCCTCCTCGAGGAGCAGGTGCTGGCCCACTTCCGCCGCCTCACCGGTAAGCAAATGAGCTCGTCCCGGATCCGCGCGCACGGCGACTATCACCTGGGACAGGTCCTCTACACCGGCAATGACTTCGTGATCACGGACTTCGAGGGCGAGCC
>CAZTGY010000300.1:0-3928 GCA_964613445.1 uncultured Chromatiaceae bacterium
TCCTGTGAGCACGACTATTGACGCTAGGAAACCTGCCACTATCGAGAGAAGCGAACCTCCGAGATGGCGCAGCACTTGCTTGGAACGTGTGACAACCACGGCGCTGTCGCCTAACGACCAAGTTGAGCGGCCGCACGCCGAGGCCACACCATGTACAGTCTATGGTTCACGGCCGCTCCAACGACGGGTTAGAGCGCCGGCACCGACGCTTCTCCCAGAGTAGCTGTATCCATGGCGCAAGCAGCGGCATTCCAAGAGCCGAAATCGTGAGCTGATACTGCACATCCTGCTCAAGCGGGCCTCCAAATGGATTGGATTCAGGTGGGTCATTGGGGCCGATTCCGATGAGTTCGCCAGAACCTAGCTGAAAGAGCCAGGCGCCAAGCACACTCAACAGTGCGAATGCGCCGACCCACCCCAATGCCCACCAGAAGCCATGCGTCTCAGGCAACGCCTTTGGGGTACGCACAAATACACATCCAAGATACAGGCCGGCAAGCAATGATGCAGCCGCAATTACGCCAAAGGGGCGGAGATCAGCCGCGGCGCGCATCGATCCACCGAGGACTGCCGGACCTACCGAGGTAACTGCGGAAAGAAGCCCTATCCCAGCGATCGTGCCGAATATGCTGAGCTGCCAGAACATGAGCCTTCTTGATTGCTCAACGCTCATGCGCTCTAACTACTAATTCGGGGATTCAATTGGGGGAATGCATCACCCCAAAACCGTCGTTCATTCTCCCGGGACAAGACATAACCCCCTGAAGACCAGGACCTTGCGGTCCACGACCGTCGTTCAAGCGCCGGACCGGCGCAGGGAAGTTGTACGACGTCCCGCGGAACACTTCAATGGCAGTCTGTGAACCGCTTGCCGGACAGGTTGGAGAAGCCGATTGGCCCATCAGCCAGACCCCATCAGGTAGCGTCTATAGACGCAGGCTCAGCCCGCCGTGCCACGCCGCGAAGCGGGTGATGGGTGCCTACCTACCGGTCCCTGCCTCACCAGCCGGACCTGCAGCTTGCACCCCAGCGCCGATGCATACCGTTGCAAGGTGGCGATGGACGGCGAATGCCGTGAGTCCGGAGACTCCAGCCGGGCAACGGCGGATTGGGTGGTGCCGATCCGCGTCGCCACTTCCGCCTGGGTCAGACCCGCAGTCGCCCTGGCGCGGAGAATCTCGTCGAGGAATTCGAACTCCTCTCCAAGGCGGGCGTATTCCTGCTTCACGCCCGGGCGTCGAAGTGCCCGGGACTTGAACTTACTGAGCGCCTTACTCACTCCGCATCTCCCCTATTCGCCGCCTCGCAATGACCTTATAGCGGATATGCTATGTGATGGCTAGAGCGGGGTTTGCTCCCCGGACCATAGCCAGCGTGAGCGTCGACCGAAACGTGACTTTCGGCTGTCTTAGGTCAGTTACTGGTGTTGATCGACTAATGCGGAAGGCATCAGTCCACTAATTGCAGGACGACCGACGGAAATTCGCAAGGCACGAGGTGACGGGTCAGGTCAGCGGCCGGATCCCCACCGCATGCCGGATCGCCTTCAGGAACGGCGTCGCCATTCCCCTCGCCTTCTCCGCCCCGACCTTCAGCACCTGCTCCACATGCCCCGGATCCGCCATCAGCCGCTCGTACTCTGCCCGCGACGTCGCCAGGTGGGCGTCCAGGTACGCGAACAGTTCCTGCTTCAGGTCGCCCCACCCCGCGCCGGCGGCGTAGCGGGTGGCGTAGGCCTCGGTCTCCTCTGGCGTCGCAAAGGCCCGGTAGATCTCGAACAGGGTCGAGCCCTCCGTCTCCTTCGGCACGCCGGGCTCCAGCGAGTTGGTCTTGATCTTCATGATCTGCTTGCGGAGCTGGGCAGAGGGCAGGAACAGTGGAATCGTGTTGTTATAGCTCTTGCTCATCTTCCGGCCGTCGAGGCCGGTGAGGATGGCCGTGTTCTCGCCGATGTCGGCCTCCGGGATCACGAACTGCTCGCCGTAGATGTGGTTGAAGCGCTGGGCGATGTCCCGGGCCATCTCCACGTGCTGCTTCTGGTCCTTGCCCACCGGCACCCGGTGCGCCTTGAACATCAGGATGTCGGCGGCCATCAGGATCGGGTAGGAGAAGAGTCCCATCGTGATGCCCTTGTCCGGGTCCGCGTCGCCCTCGTGCTCGTTCGCCTGCACCGCCGCCTTGTAGGCGTGGGAACGGTTCATCAGGCCCTTGGCCGTGACGGTGGTCAGGATCCAGGTCAGCTCCGGGATCTCGGGGATGTCCGACTGCCGGTAGAAGGTGGAGCGGCTGGTGTCCAGGCCCAGCGCCAGCCAGGTGGCCGCGATCTCCAGGCTCGACCGGGCGATCAGGCCGGGATCCTGGTTCTTCACCAGCGCGTGGTAGTCCGCGAGGAAGTAGAAGGACTGCACGTCCTGCCGGTGGCTGGCGGCGATGGCCGGGCGGATCGCGCCCACGTAGTTGCCGAGGTGGGGCGTGCCCGTGGTGGTGATGCCGGTGAGGTGGGTTTCCATATGGGCCGGTAGTTTAGACTGCGGCCATGCAACCTGCCGCCAGACTCTACCGCCCGCACATCCGGACCCTGTCCGCCCGCTACGACGCCGCCCTCGAGGCGGCGGGCCTGGACGCAGTACTAATCGGCGCCGGCATGCCGCCCGCCGTCCACCGGGACGACCAGGACTACGCCTACAAGCCCGAGCCGCTGTTCCTGCAGTGGGCGGCGCTGGAAGCCCACCCCGGCTCCGCGCTGCTCTACCGCCCGGGAAGGAAGCCGCTGCTGTTGGTGTACGAGCCCGACGACTTCTGGCACCAGGCTGCGCCGGTGCCGAAGGGCCCCTGGCTCAGGGCCCTCGACATCCGGGTGATGAGGAAGCGGGCCGATATGGCCAGGCACCTGCCGGCCGCCAAACGCGGCAAATCCCCCGTCGCCCTGCTCGGTGACCCTGCCCAGTGGCGGGGCCTCTCACTGCCCGGCGCGGTGAACCCCAGGGCGCTCCTCACCCACCTGGACTACGACCGGGCTTTCAAGACCCCGTGGGAAGTCGCCTGCATGCAGGTAGCCACGGCCCTGGGCCTGGCCGGCCACCGGGCCGTGCGCCAGGCCTTTGCCGCCGGCTGCAGCGAGTACGAGATGGGGCTGATGTTTCTCGCCGCCTGCGGCCAGCGGGACCAGGAGCTGCCCTACCCCGCCATCATCGCGGTGAACCGCAACGGTGCCACGCTGCACTACCAGCACCGGGACCGGCGTCGGCTGCCAGGCAAGGACCGTCACAGCCTGCTGCTGGACGCCGGCTGCAATTACGCCGGCTACGCCTCCGACATCACCCGCAGCTACCCGGCCCGCCGCGGCGAGTTCGCGCAGATGGTGCGGGACATGGACAAGGCCCAGCGGCGGCTCTGCCAGCTGGTGCGCCCCGGCGTCGCCTTCCCCGAGCTGCAGCTCGCGGCCCACCGGGAGATCGCGGGCCTGCTGGCAGCCTGGGACCTGGTGCGCATGGCCCCGGAAGACATGGTTAGCCAGCGGGTGACGGATCATTTCCTGCCCCACGGCCTGGGCCACCTGCTGGGCCTGCAGGTGCACGACGTGGGCGGCGACCTGGCCACCCACCGGGGCGGCGCCCTGCCCCGGCCACCGCGCTTTCCACGCCTGCGCCTCACCCGGCCCCTGGCCCCCGGCATGGTCGTGACCATCGAGCCCGGCCTGTACTTCATCGACTCCCTCCTCGTGCGGCTGAAAAAGAGCCGGGCGGGCAAGCGGGTCAACTGGCGGAAGCTCGGCAACCTGCATCGCTACGGCGGCATCCGCATCGAGGACAACGTCCTGGTCACCGGGGACGGGTTCCGGAACCTCACCCGGGAACTGGAGTCAGAACCCTGGTAGGAGCGCCTTCAGGCGCGATTACTACTGCCGATCGCGCCTGAAGGCGCTCCT
>CAZTGY010000301.1:0-3900 GCA_964613445.1 uncultured Chromatiaceae bacterium
AGGTTCGGGAAGTCAAAATTGCCGAATTAGGCGACTTGCTCCAGGCGCGGGAAATGGAAACTGGCGGCTAGGCCCCAATTCGCCTGGAGACGAACCATGAGCTGCACCAGACGCCTTCTCCTCTCCCTCTGCCTTGCGGCCTCCGCCGGGCTGTCCCCGGTCGTCGGCGCGGAGCCCACGCAGGTGAAGGTCGAGACATCGGCCGGCGATTTCGTCATCCAGCTGGACGAGGGCCGGGCTCCCCTGACCGTCGCCAACTTCCTCAAGTACGTCAGTGACGGCTTCTATGACGGCACGATCTTCCACCGGGTCGTCAACGGGTTCGTCATCCAGGGCGGTGGCTACACGCCAGAAATGGCACTCAAGCCGCCTCGCCCGGGACTGGTCAACGAATCCGGCAACGGCCTGACGAACAAGCGCGGCTCCGTGGCCATGGCCCGAACGGCCGAACCGCACTCCGCCGATTCGCAGTTCTATGTCAACCTGGCGGACAACCTCGCACTCGACCCCAAGCCGACGCGGTGGGGCTATGCCGTGTTCGGGGAGGTCGTCCAGGGCCTGGAAGTCGTCGACGAGATCGGCCACCGGGTTACAGGCAACAAGGCCGGCATGCAGGACGTTCCGGTGGAACCCGTCATCATCCGCAAGGTCACGGTGCTGAAGGCCCCCGTGGCGAGATGACAGTCCTTTTTGTCTCCGACCTGCATCTCGACGCCTCCAGGCCCGCTGCCACCTCCTGCTTCCTGCGCTTTCTCGCCGGGCCGGCCCGCGATGCGGGAAACCTGTACATCCTGGGTGACCTCTTCGAAGCCTGGACCGGCGACGATGCGGCGGGTCCGCATGAGCAGGAGATTCTGGCCGCCCTCCGCCGCTACGCCGGTACCGGCCGCCAGTGCCATTTTCTGCGGGGAAACCGAGACTTCCTGGTGGGCTCCCGGTTCACCGAGGAGACGGGCACCAGCCTGCTGCCGGACGAGGCCCTGGTGGACGTCGAGGGAACCCGCGCGCTGCTGATGCACGGCGACACCCTGTGCACCGACGATCACGCCTACCAGCGATACCGGCAGCTGGTGCATCGCCCGGCAGTGCAGGCGGCCTATCTCCGGTTGCCCGTCCGGATTCGATCTGGCATTGCAGCCTGGGCCAGGCGTCGCAGCGTGGCGGCCAATGCCGGCAAGCCGCCCGCCATCATGGACGTCAATCCGCTGGCGGTCGCAGACGCCTTGCGCCGCAATCACGTGCAGCTCCTGATTCACGGTCATACGCACCGGCCGGCCGTGCATGCGCTGCAGATCGATGGGCAGTTGGCCCGCCGCATCGTGCTCGGCGACTGGTATTACCAGGGCAGCGTGCTGCAGTGGACGGCAGCTGGTCCCGAGCTCCGTACGCTGACGTTCGACTGACGCGCCGGCTCAAACAGCGGGTTGCCAGGCCAGCAATTCCTCGACGGTCTGGAACCGGTCGGCCGGCTCCTTGGCCAGCATGCGCTGGATCAGTGGCTGGAACTCCCGGAGGGATGTGGGCAGGCCGGGAACCGGCGACTGCCGGTGCCTGACGATGACGGCCATCGCCGTTTCCCCGTCGAAAGGCTTCGACCCGGTAAGCATCTCGAAAAAGATCACACCAAGGCTGTAGATGTCACCGCGGACGTCGACCGGCTCGCCATGCCCCTGCTCGGGGCTCATGTAGTAGGGCGTCCCGAAGATCGCACCGGCGCCGGTGACCTCGCCCTGCAGAGCAACCTGCTTCGCAAGGCCGAAGTCGATCAGCGCGAGGGAGCCGTCGTCACGGAACAGCACGTTGGTGGGCTTCAGGTCGCGATGCAGGATGCCGGCGGCGTGGAGGACGCCCAGGGCGCCAGCAATGTCCCGCATCAGGCGATAGGCCTCGTAACGGTCCATGCCGGCGCCAATGCGCCTTTTCAGGCTGCCTCCACCGCAGTACTCCATCGCAATGTAGGCGTGATCGTCGGCAACTCCGAAATCGTGGATCCGCACCACGTTCGGATGATCGAGGCGCGCAATGAGCTCGTACTCCCGCAGGAAACGGTCCAGGACCTTGCCCGTAGAGGAATCGGCGAGCTGGTGCAGGACCTTCAGCACCAGCTGGCGCTCGGAATTGCGCTGGCGTGCCAGGTACACGGTCGCAATCTCACCGTGCGCGAGCTTGCGCACGATCTCGTAGTTGCGTGGCAGCGGTTCGCGAACGCCGTTGATCGACGGCTCAGCCGGGCCGCCTCCCGCCGTGGGGGCCCTTCCCGGCGCCTTCACGGCTGCCTCGATGGCTTCAACGAGGCGTGCGTTGCTCAGGCCAGGCTTCCCCACGTAGTCGTCCGCGCCGGCCTTCACGGCCGCCACCACCTGGCGCTCGTCGCCGCTGCCGATGACCACGATCGGTGGAAAGCGCGGCAGGGCTCGGAACTGCCTCACCCAGTCCACCACGTCGCCACGACCACACGGGTGGCCCAGGAGGATGACGTCGTTGCCGGCCCCGGAGAAGGCCTCCGGGAGGCGGCCCGACAGCAACGGATCGTATTCCCGGATGACAGCATCGGGCCAGCGGGCGGCCACATGGTGCGAGAGCAGCCGACGATAGTCGGCGTGGTCGTCGATGATGAGGAGCTTGAGCAGGGGGGTCTAACCGGCGCGCACCCGCGACCCGGGCGCCAGGGGCGTTACGCCGCCACCCTCCGGGTCGCGGAACTCGACCGGCCCGCGGCGCTTCCTGCCCTCACGCTGGCTCTTGGCCCGGTCGGAGCGTTCCTGCTCGAGCCGGGCAAGATACTCGGGACTGATGTCACCGGTGACGTAGTGCCCCGAAAAGCAGGACGTGTCGAAGTGCGTGATGTCGCCGTTGTCGTAACGGACGGCCCGGATCAGGTCCTCCAGGTCCTGGTAGACCAGCCAGTCGGCGCCGATCAACTCCTGCACCTGCTGTTCGGTGCGGCCGTGGGCAACCAGCTCGCTTGCTGCGGGCATGTCGATCCCGTAGACATTGGGAAACCGGACCGGCGGAGACGCCGAGGCAAAGTAGACGCGCCGTGCGCCCGCTTCCCGCGCCATTTCGATGATCTGCCTGGACGTCGTCCCGCGCACGACCGAGTCATCCACCAGCAGCACGTTCTTGTCACGAAACTCGAGGTCGATGGCATTCAGCTTGCGCCGGACCGACTGCCGGCGCTGGTCTTGTCCCGGCATGATGAACGTCCGGCCGATGTAGCGGTTCTTGATGAACCCCTCCCGGTACTTCACGCCAAGCCGGTGCGCGACCTCGAGGGCGCTCGTCCGGCTGGAATCGGGAATCGGGATTACCACATCAATGTCGTGATCGGGCCGCTCGCGGAGAATCTTGTCGGCAAGCCTCTCGCCCATTCGCAGACGTGACTTGTAGACGGAAATCCTGTCGATGATGGAGTCCGGCCGCGCGAAATAGACGTACTCGAAGATGCACGGGGTATAGCTGCGACGCGCACCACATTGCTGGCTGTGCAGAGTGCCGTCGCTTTCGATGATGACAGCCTCGCCGGGCAGGATATCGCGCACCACCTCGAAGTCGAGGGCATCCATTGCCACGCTTTCGGAAGCGACCATGTGCTCGGCCCCGCCCTCGGTTTCCCGCCGCCCCATGACCAGGGGACGGATGCCGTGGGGGTCGCGGAACGCCACGATTCCGTAACCGATGACCAGCGCGACGACCGCGTATCCGCCGCGGCAGCGGCGGTGGACCGCGGCCACGGCAGCAAAGATGGCCTTGGGGGTGAGGCGCTCGATGTCCTGGCATTGCAGCTCGTGGGCAAATACGTTCAGCAACGCCTCGGTGTCGGAACCGGTGTTGAGGTGCCGCCGGTCCTGCTGGACGAGCAGCTCCTTCAGCTCGTCGGAATTCGTGAGATTCCCGTTA
>CAZTGY010000302.1:0-3900 GCA_964613445.1 uncultured Chromatiaceae bacterium
GTGTAGGAGCGGCTTCAGCCGCGACCCCTATGCGATTCTCCACCTTTGGCCGGCGCTTCACGCGCCACACGGGGGCGGTCGAGCTGATGACCGACCTGGGCGCCGCCATGGCCGCGGACGAACCCCCGATGATGCTCGGCGGCGGCAATCCCGCCCATATCCCGGAAATGCAGGCCGTGTTCAGGGAGCAGTTCCGGGCCGTGATCGACGACGACCGGGATTTCCGCCGGCTCGTTGCGGATTATCCCGATCCGGCGGGCGAACAGACGTTCCGCTCTGCCCTGGCCGGGCTCCTGCGCCGCGAGTGCGGCTGGCAGGTGGGCCCGGAGAATATCGCGCTGACGGCGGGCAGCCAGCAGGGCTTCTTCCTGCTGTTCAACCTGCTGGCGGGCCCGCAACCCGACGGCGTCGGCCGGCGGATCCTGCTGCCCCTGACGCCGGAGTACATCGGCTACGGCGACCTCGGTGTCACGGGGGACCTGTTCGTTGCACGCCGGCCGGCGATCGAGCTGCTGCCGGACAGGCTGTTCAAGTACCGCGTGGACTTCGCCGCACTCGACGACGTGCGCAACGTGGCGGCGATCTGCGTGTCCCGGCCGACCAACCCGACGGGCAATGTCCTCACCGACGAGGAGGTAAACCGGCTGCGCGCCCTGTCGCACCGGCTCGATGTGCCCCTCATCCTCGACAATGCCTACGGCGTGCCATTCCCCCAGATCGTGTTCACGGGCGCCACCCCGGTGTGGGACGAGAACATCATCCTGTGCATGAGCCTGTCCAAGCTGGGGCTCCCGGGCCTCCGGACCGGCATCGTGGTGGCCCGGCCCGAGATCGTGGCGGCGCTGGGCGCCATGACGGCGGTGACCAGCCTGGCCGTCGGCAGCGTCGGCCCCGTGCTCGTGCGGAAGCTCGTGGAGGGCGGCGAGATCGTGCGCCTTTCCCGCGAGGTGATCAGGCCCTTCTACGCGAAGCGCGCCGCCCAGGCGCTTGGCTGGCTGCGGGACGCCCTCGGCGACTGCGACTGGCGCGTGCACACGCCCGAGGGCGCGCTGTTCCTCTGGCTGTGGCTGCCGCGGCTGTCCATCCCCAGTGCCGAGTTGTACGCCCGCCTCAAGGCCCGAGGCGTGCTGGTGCTGTCCGGGCACCACTTCTTTCCGGGGCTGGCGGAGTCGGCCGCCGAACACTGGCCCCACCGGGACCAGTGCCTGCGCATCACCTACGCGCGGGACGAGGACACCGTCCGGCGCGGCATCGCCATCATCGGCGACGAGGCCCGGCGCTGGCAGCGCTGAGCCCGGTTGTCGTCCCGCGCTGCCATCCGTATCCTCTCGGGCCACTCCAGTTGCCGAGCCGGCGACAGCCGAAGGAATGGCCGATGAGCGACCAGCGCGTGATGTTCGTGTTCCCCGGGCAGGGCTCCCAGTACCGGGGCATGGGCAGCGACCTGTACCAGGAGTTTGCCGCCGCCCGGCAGGTCTATGACCGCGCCAACGAGGTCCTGGGCTTCGATCTTCGCGAGCTGTCCTTCACCGATCCCGCCGGCGAGATCGGCCTCACGCGCAACACCCAGCCCGCGCTGCTGACGCACGAGATCGCCTGCCTGCGGGTCTTCGAGGAACTGACGGGCGGCCGGTTCCGCCCGGCGCTGGCGGCCGGCCACAGCCTGGGGGAGTACAGCGCCCTCGTCGCGGCGGGAGCCCTGGGCTTCGATGACGCGCTCCGGCTGGTCCGCCGGCGGGGCGAGCTGATGGGCGAGCACGGCGAGGGCGGCATGCTGGCCCTGACCCTGGACGCCCAGACCGCGCGTCCCCTGGCCGATCGCCATTACTGCCAGGTGGCCAGCTGCAACCTGCCGGACCAGACTGTCGTCGGCGGCCGCGACGCGGACCTGGACGCCCTGGCGGCGGACCTGGCCGAGCGCATGCCGCGCAAGCGGGCCATTCGCCTGGCCACGGAGGGCGCGTTCCACACCTATTTCATGGTCACCGCGGCGCAGCTCTTCCGGGCTGACCTGGACCGGGCGGCATTCTCGGTGCCGGACATCGGCGTGCTGTCCAACTACACCGGCGGGCTGCACGACGCCGATCCGGCGGCCATCCGGACGCGGCTCTTCTTCCAGCTGTTCAATCCCGTGAACTGGGTCGGTTGCCTCGACACGGCGCTCGCCGGGCAGGTGACGACCTTCGTGGAGTTCGGCGGCGGGCTGGGCGCGGAGGAGGGCCCTGCGGCAAAGCGGCCAAACCTCGAAAGCATCATCCGGAAGACCCTGAAGGCCTCCGGGGTCGAGGCCCGGCACGTCGCGGCAATCAACTGCGAGACCTTGCGCGCAGCGGCCGCCGCGTTCGCCGGCTAGACTCTCCCGGATGATCGACTTCCTGCTGTTCCTCGTGGACTTCATCCTGCACCTGGACGTGCACCTGGACGAACTGGTGGCCAGTTACGGGCTGTGGATCTACGGCATCCTCTTCCTGATCATCTTCTGCGAGACGGGGCTGGTGGTGATGCCGTTGCTGCCGGGGGATTCCCTGCTGTTCGCCGCCGGCGCCATTGCGGCATCCGGGCGCCTGGACGTCGGGCTGCTCTGCGTGCTGCTGATCGCCGCGGCCATCCTCGGCAATGCGGTCAACTACTGGGTCGGCCGTGTGGCCGGCATCCGGCTGCAACGCCGTTTTCCGCGCCTCATCAGGCAGCAGTACCTGGACAAGACCCACGCCTACTTCGAGCGCTACGGCGGCAAGACGGTCATCGTTGCCCGTTTCGTGCCCATCGTGCGGACCGTGGCCCCGTTTGCGGCGGGGGTCGGGCAGATGTCGCACCTGCGCTACCAGTCGTACAATGTGGCGGGCAGCGTGCTCTGGGTGCTGCTGCTGGTCCCGGCCGGCTACTTCTTCGCCAACGTGCCGTTCGTCAAGGAGAACTTCTCGGCGGTCGTGCTGGCGATCCTCGTCCTGTCCGTGCTCCCGGCCATCGTCGAGTTCGTCCGGGGGCGGGCCCGGGTGGCGCCGTAGCCCCCTTTATTTCCTGGTCCTGGAGTCGTGCGAATGCGTAGCAGACTGACGATACCCGGGGCGCTGCTGGCCATGCTCCTCATGGCGCCGGCAGCGCCCGCGCAGCAAGCCGTGCCACTGCCCGTCGTGAAGGTCTGGAAGACCCCCACCTGCGGGTGTTGCGGCAAGTGGATAAGGCAGATGGAGGCCGCCGGCTTCCGGGTCGAGGCCACCGATGTCGACAACGTGGACCCGGTCAGGAAGGCGAACGGCCTGCCCCTGAACCTGGCGTCCTGCCACACGGCCCTGGTTGGCGGGTATGTGGTCGAGGGCCACGTGCCGGCCAGCGACGTGCGCCGGTTGCTGCGGGAGAAGCCCGCGATCCTCGGCCTCGCGGTGCCCGGCATGCCGGCCGGGTCGCCCGGGATGGACGTGCCCGGTTCGCCGCCGTTCGACGTGCTCAGCGTCCGCAAGGACGGGGCCACGTCGGTCTACGCGACCCACCGGCCGGACTAGGCGGGCAGGCAGCGGTACTCAGGTTCCGCCACCCTCCGAGTCGCGGAGGGCGAGATGGGTGCGGAGGTCGACGATGTCGGCCGTGGTTTCGGCGGGCTCGGGCCCGTCGCCCAGGCGGAGGACGTCCCGGTCCGTCAATGGCGTGTTCAGGCGCATTTCCAGCCAGCTCGTCAGTGGCAGCCAGCTCGCGAGATCCTTCTTCGTTCGCGAGGGGTGCATCTCATGGATGCTGGAGCCCTCGTCGGCCGCGTGCACGTAGTTCTGGCTGTCGCGCAGGGCGCCGATGATCGGAATCTGCAGCCGGTCGAGGAAGGCCATGAGCTTGCGGAAGCCCAGGGTGTTCTCCCGCACGCGATTCGCCACGACGCCCAGCCTGCCCATCCGCCGGCTCACCTTC
>CAZTGY010000303.1:0-3890 GCA_964613445.1 uncultured Chromatiaceae bacterium
GGAGGACGATAAAGAGCAGCACGGACAGGGTGATGCGCACGGTGAGGGCACGCACCATGCGACCGGAGCCGCCCTGATCCCGATTGAGAAAGAAGAGTCCGGAGAAGAGACTCACGACGATGGCCGCGAGCAGCACGAGCACCAGGGTCTTGATCATTCCCGAATCATACCGGTCTGCCGCGTGACGCGCCGGTGGCTGGGGCCCTGGTGGGCGGTGCTACTGGTTGCCGCCGGGGTAGCCGTTGGCACCACGGCCGGGCTCTGGCAGCTTGGCCGCGCCGGCGAGAAACGCGACCTGGAGGCTCGCTTCGCCTCCGGCAGCACGGCTGGCGCCCTGCAGCAGCTGGTTCCGAGCGAGTCTGCCGCCGGGTTCCGGTATCGAACGGTGCGGGTCACCGGCCATTACGATCCCGAGCACCAGCTGTTGCTCGACAACATCAGCCACGAACGGCGGCCGGGGTACCAGGTACTCACGCCCTTCGCGACAGCCGGGGGCACCGTGCTCGTGAACCGCGGCTGGGTCCCCGCGGACGGCGACCGCCGGATCCTCCCGGATATCCGGGTGGGTAGCGAGACCCGGGAGGTCATCGGCCGCATCGAGTGGCTGCCCCGGCCGGGCATCGAGCTGGCGGCCACCGCCCCGCCCGCAGACGCCCCGTGGCCCCGGCGACTGCTGTTCCCGACCAGCCGGCAGGCCAGCGCCCAGCTGGGCGTCCCGCTGCGGGATTACCAGCTGCTCCTGGACCCCGTCGCGCCCGACGGCTTCGTCCGGGAGTGGCGACCCGGCGGCATGGGACCGGATAGGCACGTGGCCTACGCCGTACAATGGTTCGGTCTGGCCCTGACAGTGGTCGTCATCTACTTCGTGCTCGTGTCCCGGAACGGAAAGCAGCCCTCGTGACAGACCCAGCACCTACCGCCGGCAGGAAGCGGACCAAGCACCTGATCCCGCTGCTCATGGCACTCCTGTTCTTCGGGCCCCTCGCCATCGCAATCGTCATGTACTACGCTGGCGGGGATCAGTGGCGACCCTCCGGCTCCGTGGCACACGGCATCCTGCTGTCCCAGCCGCGCTCGCTGCCCACCGGTGTAATGATCCTGCCCGACGGCGCCACGGCAGACTTCGGTGGCAAGTGGTCGCTCCTTTACGTGGGTCGTGGCGACTGCGACGATGTGTGCAAGGAGACGCTGTACCGGACCCGGCAGGTCCGCAGGGCGCTGGGCAAGGAGATGTCGCGCGTGCAACGTTACTTCATCTCCACGAGCGGCGCGCCGAACGCCGGATTCCTGGCTGCGGATCATCCCGGCCTGCTCGTGCTCCCCGACGGGCTGTCTTCCCGCGACACCGTGCTGGCCACCCTGGGGGAGTTCGCCGAGGGCGACGTCTTCGTGGCAGACCCCCTGGGCAACGTGGTCCTGCGTTTTCCGGCCGGCGCCACGATGAAGGACATGCACGAGGACCTGGCCCTGCTGCTCAAGGCGTCGCAGATCGGATGAATTACGCGCACTGGTACCGGCGTTGCCTCTGGCTGGGCGCGACACTTGCCCTGGTCGTAATCGTGCTCGGCGCGTACGTGCGCCTGTCAGACGCCGGCCTGGGTTGTCCTGACTGGCCCGGCTGCTACGGTCATCTGGTGCTACCCGGGGACGAGGAGACCCGCGCGGCCGCGCAATCCGAGTTTCCGCACCGGGAACTCGAGGCGGGCAAGGCCTGGCGGGAGATGGTCCACAGGTACGCGGCCACGACGCTCGGGCTCTCGATCGTGCTGGCCGCGCTGTTCGCCTGGCTGAACCGGCGCTCGCCGCGCCAGCCGGTCGCGACGCCGCTGGTGCTGCTGGGCGTGGTGATTTTCCAGGGCCTGCTCGGGATGTGGACGGTGACCCTGTTGCTGAAGCCGCTCATCGTGATGGGACACCTGCTAGGCGGCCTCACCACGCTGGGCCTGCTCACGTGGCTGCTGCTGGAGGATCGTCGCCGCAATGCCGACCGGCAACCACGTGCGTTGGCCGGGCCGGTGGTCGTGGGCCTTCTGGTGCTCATCGGCCAGATTGCCCTCGGGGGGTGGACGAGTTCCAACTATGCCGCGCTGGCCTGCCCCGATGTGCCCACCTGCCAGGGGCAGTGGTGGCCCGAGGAGGCCAATTTCGCGGAAGGCTTCGTGCTCTGGCGCGGTCTCGGCGTCAACTACGAGTTCGGCGTCCTGGACGCTCCCTCCAGGGTGGCCATCCACTTCACGCATCGCCTGGGCGCGATGCTGACGCTCGTCGTCCTGGTGAGTGTTGCCCTGTGGGCGCGGCGCCGGGCAAAGTCGGCCAGCCTCCGCGCCGCCACGTCACTGGTACTCGCCGCCGTGCTGCTGCAGGTGGCTATCGGCGTCGGCATCGTCTGGTTTGGCCTGCCGCTCCCGCTCGCCACTGCCCACAACGGCGTGGCGGCCCTGCTGCTCCTCTCAATGA
This sequence comes from uncultured Chromatiaceae bacterium, assembly GCA_964613445.1. Classification (GTDB taxonomy): domain Bacteria; phylum Pseudomonadota; class Gammaproteobacteria; order Steroidobacterales; genus SHZI01. The sequence continues at coordinate 2,458 of CAZTGY010000303.1, forward strand.
TCAACCTGCTCCACAGCACCTCCTTCCCGGCAGCGCTCCGGCCGGCTCCAGGGCGTTAGCCCTTGTCGCGAAGCGCGCTCGTCGTCGCCGCCGGGCTCTTCGCGCTGGGGTCACTCGTCTGGCTGCTCACGACCGGCCGGGACAGGCCGGCGCCCGTGCCGGACAGCGCGACGGTGCAGGAGCCGGCGCGCCCGGCGCCAACACCAGAGCTGGCAACAACGCCGGCACGGGACGTGCAACTGCCGGGAGCGCCCGCGGGTGCGCGAGGCGCAACGACCAGCGGCCCGCCGCGCATCTCGACCAGCGACGAGTTCATCCGGGCCCTTGATGCCAGGGGCCTGGACGGCGGGAAACTGCTGGCGGCATACCGGGACTGGCGGGTCGCCAGGGGCTACCTGGGCGCCGACCCGCTGGCCGGGGTCTCGGCCGAGAACGCACCCTCCCAGGTCTATGCGGCCATGGACCGGGCCACCCAGAAGTCCCTCGCCGACTCGGGAGACCTCGGTGCCATCCAGGCCTACGCAGCGGGAAGCCTGCCAGGCGACCCCGTGACGGCCGCCGAGTACTTCGGCCGGGCGGCGGAAATGGGCTCGGCCGCGGCCATGGTGGAAATGGCCGGCGTGCTCGCGAATATCGAGGCCCAGAACCCCGGCGGCCCGGGCGATGACCCGAGCTTTCCCCAACGGCTGCTCGCGCTCCGCGGCGGTGACCCGAATCGGGACCTGCGGCTGGATGCCGTGGCCTGGACGCTGGCCGCCATCCGGCAGCACGGCCCGATCGTCGCGACACCGGCCAGCCTGGCGCTGACCCGGGAACTGGAACGAAACCCCGACAGGGCCGCGCTGACGACCGCCTGCGGCAAGTCACTGGCGATCCTGGCTGACCTGAGCGCGGCAAGTGCGGGGCGCGACACCTCGGCGCTCCCGCCGGCGTTCTTGGCCGAGAAGGACCTTTACGAGCGGCTGCCCTGCCGGGAGACGCCGGCACCGGTCATGCCCCCGCGCGCCCTCGGGGGCTGCACGGCGAGTCCCGCGGTGGGCAGCACCAACCAGCCCATGGAGCTCTGGATCTGCGAGGAGAACTAAGCTGCTAGACTCCCCGGCCGCCATGGATGTCACGCCAATCCTCGACCCGCTGAATGACGCCCAGCGGGAGGCTGTCACCGCGCCCCAGGAGCCCATGCTCGTGGTGGCGGGCGCCGGCAGCGGCAAGACCCGCGTTCTCGTGCACCGGATCGCGTGGCTCATCCAGGTGGAGAACGTCTCGCCCCTCGGCATCCTGGCCGTCACCTTTACCAACAAGGCAGCTGCGGAGATGCGCGGCCGTGTCCAGGACCTGCTGGACATGCCGGTCAACCACCTCTGGATAGGCACCTTCCACGGCCTCGCTCACCGGTTACTCCGCCGGCACGCGCAGGATGCTGGCCTGCCCGA
>CAZTGY010000304.1:0-3884 GCA_964613445.1 uncultured Chromatiaceae bacterium
GGTACGGTCTTCAGTTCGAAGCGCAGAAACCAGTCCTGAAGGGCCCGCATCTGCGCCAGGTCGTGGTGTCCGGTCCGGTCAACCAGTGCGTACTGATAGATCCAGCCCACACCGGTGGCATCGGGGCCCAGCGCCGGCACCGCCGTGGCTGGCAAGCGACCCTGGATCTGCGAGAGGTACTCAAGAACCCGCGACCGCGCCCAGTAGAGGTCAGTGCCGTCGGCGAACACGACGTAGACGTAGCTGTCACCAAAGAAGGAGTAGCCGCGCACCGATGCGGCTCCGGGCACGGAGAGCATTGCGGTCGTCAGCGGATAGGTCACCTGGTCTTGCACCACCTGGGGCGCCTGGCCGGGGTAACTGGTCCGCACGATGACCTGCACGTCCGACGGGTCGGGAATGGCGTCGAGCGGCAGCGTGGCGATGCTCCAGACGCCGGCCACGACAAGAGCCGCGGTCCCCAGCAGGACCAGCAGCCGGTTATCGAGCGACCAGCGGATCAGGCGGGCGATCATCGGCTGTCTCCGGGTAGCAGACGATCAAGCGCACCCCGCAGGTTGGCTTCCGAGTCGATGAGGAACTGGCCGGAGACAACCACCGTATCGCCGGCCTTGAGTCCGCGGACGATTTCGGTCTGATCGCCTTCTTCAGACCCCGCCGTCACGGCGACGGGGCGAAATAACCCCTCGCCCTCGGCCAGGATGACGGCCGTTCGCTCACCGGAGCGGATCAACGCTTCGCTCGGCACGAGCAGTGCGGTTCGGGACGCACCCTGCACCAAGACCCGCACCGAGGTACCCGGCCGCAGCGCCAGGCGGTCGTTGGCAACGACGAAGCGCACCCGAATCGTGCGGGTGGCCGGCGCAACTTCCGGGTACACGTAGTCGACGCGCGCAGGTATTGATGCCTGGCCGGCAGTGGGCAGCTGGACTTCCGTTGTTTGCCCCGGCTCCAGCCAGGCGCCTTGGGACTGCGGCACTTCCGCAATCACCCAGACGCTGGCCAGGTCGGCCAGCGTGGCGAGCGGCATCCCGCTGGTCACTGCCGTGCCTTCACGAACCAGCAGATCCGTAACCACTCCAGAAATCGGCGCCACGACGTCGACCTGGCGTTCAACGGCGCCCGCACGGAGGATCCGGTCGATTTGGCTGGCGGACACCCCGAGCAGTTCCAGGCGACGACGAGCTGCGGGGATGACGGGCTGGTCGCTGCTGCGAACCGCCAGCAGGTACTCCTCCTGGGCAGCGAGCAGATCGGGACTATAGAGGCCGGCGAGTCGCTCACCCCGTCGCACCCGATCACCCGCGGCCCTCACGTCGAGGGCTTCTATCCAGCCACTGGCCCGGGTGGCCACCACGGCTATCCGGCGCTCATCGACCTCGATGGTCCCAGTTACTGATACGCGGGGCGTGAATGTCCCCGTCTTCGCGGCTGCGGTTCGTACCCCCAGGTTCTGTATCACCCGCGGACTGATCGACACGCCGCCCTGGTCGGCGGAGGCTCGGTATTTCGGGACCAGCGGCATGTTCATGAACGGCGACGGACCCGGCTTGTCGAACTTCACCTCCGGTCGCATCGGGTCGTACCAGTACAGGACGTCGGCCGCTGGCGACTCCGCGCCGGGGACCCCCGTCGGAACTTGTGGACCACGACCGAACCACCAGCCCAACAGCCCGGCCGCGCACAACAGCGCGACGCCACCGATAACTTTCTGCCCCGCGCCCATCACTGCACCCCCGGTTCAAAGTATTGAAGCCGCAGCCGATCTCGGGCGACGTCGACCGCGAGATCAAGGCGCATCAGCTCGACGTCCAGCAGGCTGCGGCGCGCATCCAGCACCGTGGTCAGCGTACCGCCCCCCGATTGGTAGGCTGCGAGTGCGGACTGAATCCTCAGCTGGCTCTGAGGCAGAAGGCTGTCGTCGTAACGCCCCAGGCGATCCGTGCCGGACCGCCACTGGCGGTATGCGGAGGTAACTTTCGCGGCGGCTTCACGCAGCTGGTCGTCCTGTTTGGCCGTTTCGGCAGCGACCCGCGCGCGGGCTGCGCTGCTGGATCGGTCCTGGCGATCACCAGTGAAGAACGGCAGGTCGACACCCACCATGAGCGTCACCAGGTCGGGGAATTCCAGCCGATGGTCATAGCGCATTTCGATACGCCAGTCGGGACTGGCTGCCAGTCCGGCCAGTCGGGCCTCCGTTTGTGCGATGCGCACGGTGGCGGCCGGCCCAGCCAGCTGGGGATGGTCCGCTAACTTTGCGAGGAGGGCATTCAATGGCGGCGGAGCGGGTAACGCCGGCAGGTCATCCGGCAGCGGCTGATCGGCTGCGGTAGCGCCGATCCAGCGGGCAAGTTCCGCCCTCCCCGCCAGCTCGCGTTGACGAAGCGCCCGGCCCTGGTCCGCCAGCACCTCTGCCTCCACTGCGGCGGCGAGTTGATCCGCCTGGCTGCCCTGCCCCGCGATGAGCGCTATCCCGCGGACAGACTTTTGCTTGCCCGCCTCTGCCGTGAGCAGATCCAGCAGCCGGGCTCCCTGGGCCGCAGCGGCCACGTCCAGGTAAACGAGCCCGGCCTGCAACTGGACTTCCCGCTCGGCCGCGGCCAAACCAAGTTCACCCGCTCTGGCCTGCTGCTCCAGTGCGGACGCGCGCAATTGCCGTTTGGCGGCTCGTGGAAACTCCTGGGAGAAGCCGACCGAGAGCGCCGTGAAATCGTCTTCGCGCAGGCTGAACGCCTCATCGTCTTCCACCGGAAGTTGCGTGATGCCCGCAATCAGCTGCGGATCAGGCAACTGCTCAGCGGCGACTGAGTCGTCGCGTAAAGCCCGGACTTTGGCGGCGCCGATCGCTAATGCGGGCTGCTCCACCAGCGCGAGCCGCTGGGCTTCCGCGAGCGTGAGCACCCCCGATTCGCCGGCGACCGTTGGCAAAGCTACCGCCGCCAGGCCCAGCAGCAGGAACCTGGCAATAACTTGAAGCCACGCGACAGCGCGGCGTCGGAACATAGCCATTACGCATCTCCACGACCAAACTGAAATGCGGCACCCCGCGGGGTGCCTGGATCAATTCAGGGCGTGGAGGCAGCAGGTGGCCGGAACGGGTGAGACAGACGGGAAGCGATCTCGGGTAGCAGATAGTGATCGTCTGGTGCCATACGTCGCTCGGCGGCAGGCAACCTCAGGCCGGTGGCACTGACTGCCAGTGACGCCGAGCAGGCCGCCATGTCGGGGCAGGAATCACCGCAGCAGGGCGGGGTCTTCGCTGCATCGGCAGACTTCGCATCGTGGCAATGCATAGTCACTGCGGCGACGGAATCTGCTGTACCGGACCCTGAACGGAAGCACGCCAATTGCGGCGCTACGCTGGCGATGCCCTCAACTGGCAGGGCCACGGCGAGAAGCAATAGCAACCAGATGCGCAACCGGGGCATAGGTGGAGTCTAGGCCTGGCGCAGTTCCACGACAAGCGAACCGGCGCACGAAAAGGAGGTCGCAGCCAGTGCGATCACCAGCGCCGCGTTATCCGTCCGGATGTGAGCGGCCTCCGAGCCGTTGACGACCGGAAAAGAACCTGCCAGCCCTAGGGCCCGCCAGAGCGCGCGCTCGCTGCCTGCTACATGCGCATGGTTGTGGGCCAAACTCACGGTTCGTTCCCGCTCGGCGGCAGCGGCTCGCCCGACGGCGACCAACCCCGACGAGCCAGGCACGTGACAACGTGCTCTTCGGTCGCCTTCAGGGCCATTTTCTGATTGGTACGTCCGGTGTGGTGAAAACGACATACGGACAGTGCTTCCCGAAATTCGCTGTCCGGGGTGTTCGCCGCATTCAAGTCCTGCGATGTGCAACCAGCAAGAGCGGCGAGGATTGCAACTACAAACCGCAAATGG
>CAZTGY010000305.1:0-3878 GCA_964613445.1 uncultured Chromatiaceae bacterium
ATGACATCGTAGTCGCGATTCAACCTGGCCAGCTGTGCCTCGACCTCTGGAATCGTATTTGCCATACCCCGGAGGTATGAAACCTGTGCATTTTTCTCTGCCAGTTGGGACTGCAACGCCGCTAGATCTGCGTCGGCAGCACTGAGGGCGATCTTCAGTTGCTGGGACACCGGATCTATTGCGCGACTGGGAGGCGCGCCACCCGCAGCTCGCGCCCGGAGTTCTTCATCACGAATCCGGTAGAGGTCTTCGAGGGTCTGCCGGTTGCTGACGACATCCGGGTGCTTCTCGGTGTACCGCAGCCGGAGTTGTGCGTCCTGCGCTTCCAGATTGCTGATTGCCGAATCGACTGATGTCGAGGCCAGTGAGCCTGTGGTGACACCCGCTTCCGCTCCGGAAAGCTGGCGTGCGAGTTCGTTGCGGCGATTGGTCAGGCTCCTGACCTCGGACTGAAGGGTCTGCACTGCCGACTGTGCTGCCTGGAATCGCGCGTAGTAGTCAGCACCAGGTCCGGTTCCACCTTGCACGAGGCCCATGTTCTTCTTCTTGAAGTCGGCCAGCCGTTCCTCGGCGTCCGTAAGGCGCTGCTCGTCTGTCCTTATCTGCCTTTCGAGGAATGCCTGGGCCTGGGCTGATGCAACCCCGTCACCGCGCATGGTGTCCGCCATAAAGTCATCAACGAGAGCCTGGACGACGGCCTGGGCCATTTCCGGGTCGGAATCGGTATACCAGATCGTATACACCTGCTGGCCAGGGTCCCGGTCCACCTCGATGGTTTCCCGGAGTTCATCCAGCAGCTGCTCCCTCTCCACGATGGTTCTGGCCCGCCCCTCCAGGCCGGTCTTGGCAATCACGGTCTCGAGATGTGGCCTGCTGAGCAGGGCCCGTGTCATCAGGTTGACCTGTTCCATCGGGTCGGTGGGTACGGTAAGGCCCTGGAGCAGGGGCTTCAGTACCGTTTCGGCGTTAACGTATACGCGGGCTGATGAATCGTACTCGTCCGGAAGCGCGAGGACGAGAGCCCAGCCCACCGCGGCCGTCAACCAGGTTGCGAGCAGCCCCGGCCACCGGAACTTCCACATTCGTTGGCCGTGTTCGATGGCTTGTGCGAGTTGTCTTGAAAAATCCATCCGTCGTTCTCGTTAGCGCTCGTGAGGTCGTCTAAGAACCCGCGGACAAACCCAACGCGCATCTTGCCGGAAATGCCCCGGCCCGTCCCGGTCGCAGCTCCCAGCTTGCCGTCATGCGCTCATCCCGGTCGGGGGGCGTTTGGCCGAATCATCGCCCGGCAACTGGGCCGCTGTACCGCATCGCAGTATTATACCGCCTGAGTGAGGGCGAATTTTTGCGCAGTCAATGCGCTGCCATGGTGCGAGACGCTACGGATCCGGCTATCCCGCCGATCATGGTCGACGCTGTTCGCCTGCTTGGGTAGGTATCACCGTCACTGTTGCGACGTGGGTCACAGTCTGCGCCCACGGACTGCCCGCGCAAGCCGTATCGAACCGGGCAGGGTTGTCGCGTGAACGCGCCTGGTGGCTCAGTGTGGCAAGCGGTCCCGGGAGCTGATCGGCCTTCGCCCGTTGCCGCGGTTTGGTAACATCCCGCGAGCGCAGCAACCCGCGGGTTGCCGGGCTCCGGCCTGTAAACGTTGCGCCTGGCCGAGATTTTCAGAGTCCTTAGGAGCCTGTCATGCATGCATTGAGGTCCTTCCTTTCCGGCCTGGTCGTCCTGGGCACCGTATTGCTCTCACCTGTCGTGGTTGGCCAGGCACCGGACAAGCCATCTGCGGACAGGGCGGCCCTCCCCGGAGCGCCCGCGCGGAGTGACTACCTGATTGGACCTGGAGATACCCTGCAGATCTTTGTCTGGCGGAGCCCGGAACTGTCCACCGAGGTGCCAGTTCGACCTGATGGCAAGATCTCGACGCCCCTGGTGGAAGATATGGTGGCCGTCGGCAAGACGCCGGCACAGCTTGCCGGCGACATCGAGGTCGCACTTGCGGAGTTCATCAGGGGGCCGCAAGTCAGCGTTATCGTGAGCAGCGCCGTGGGAACACTCAGCCAGGTTCAGGTGATTGGCCAGGTCACCACCCCTAGCGCTGTTCCCTATCGGGCAGGGCTCAGGGTCCTTGATGTGCTGCTCCAGGTGGAAGGCATCACCGAGTTTGCGGCACCAAACCGATCGCTTCTGATCCGGACCGAGAACGGCAAGGAAACCCGGACCCGGATCCGGCTTGGAGATCTCCTGGACGATGGGGACTTGTCTCAGAACCTCGAGTTGAAGCCGGGCGACATCATCGTCATTCCGCAGTCACGCTTCTAATGGCGCAGGCCTCGTGGAGGTTGCGGGATACGATATTGACATCCTCGTCGGTCATCTGAGGATACAGCGGAAGCATGACGGATCGATCTTGTGCCTCCTCTGATCTTGGCAGCGGGTGCCGGAGCGTGTGCCCGTCGTAGGCCGGCTCACGGTGGCTGCACATGATGCCTCGTCTCGTGGCCACGCCCCGGTCGAGCATGTACTGCATTACCCCTCGCTGGTCGCAGTGGTCCGGAAGCCTTACGCAGTAGCTCTGCCAGTTGCTCCGGGCATAGGCCGGCTCAAGTGGTAATCCCAGGCCAGGAACGTCCGTGAGGAGCCCGCGGAATTGCTGAGCAATTTCGCGACGTCGGGCGATGATTTCCGGCAGCCTCTTCAGCTGTTCACGACCAACGGCCGCCTGGATGTCCGTCATGCGGTAGTTGTAGCCGACTTCCGGGTAGGTTTCGAACAAGACCTGGCTCGCACCATGACGTACCGTATCCGGGACGCTCATGGCATGCTGCCGAAGCAGCCGGAAGCGCCTGTCCCAGTCAGGGTTGTGCGTGGTCAGCATTCCTCCGTCACCAGTGCTGATCACCTTCCTGGGGTGGAATGAGAAGCACGCGATGTCACCGCGAGGCCTGCCGATGGGCTCCCACGTGCCCTCCCACAAGATGCTGCTGCCGATCGCGCAGGCTGCATCCTCGATCACTGGCAGGTTACGTGGCCGGGCGATCGCCAGTACCGCAGCGAGGTCGCAGGGCATTCCCATCTGGTGGACGCAGAGGATTGCTCTGGTTTTCGGTGTGATCGCCCTGGCCAGGAGAGCCGGATCCATGTTGTAGGTAAGTGGATCGATGTCGACAAACACCGGCGTTGCGCCGCAATAGCGGATGGCATTTGCAGTCGCAATGAAGGAATGGCTTACCGTAATGACCTCGTCGCCATTGCCGACCCCAATGGCCAAAAGCGCCAGGTGAAGTGCTGTCGTGCAGTTGGAGACTGCGCAGGCGTGGGCGGCGCCGACAGATTCAGCGAATTCCCGCTCAAATGCGGCAACCTCCGGGCCCTGAGTGGTCCACCCACTCAGGATGACCCGCCGGGCGGCGTCAGCCTCCCGGTCGTCCATCACCGGCCTCGCTATTGGAATCATGCCGATACCGCCTTGCGGTTCGCCTGCCACCACTCGACCAGCCTCGCCAGCCCCTGCTTCAGGTCAACCCGTGCGTCGAAGCCAAGGACACGCCTTGCCTTGGAGGTGTCGGCCAGTCTCCTCGAGACCGCATTCACGGAGCGCTCCGGGCCGTATTCCGGCTTGAGCCCGGACCCCATCACTTCCAGCAACGCCGCAGCTAGATCGTTCAGGCTGGTCTCGATGCCACTTGCAACGTTGAACACTTCATCGCTCACGTCAGAGGCCAGTGCCAGCACGTTGGAGCGTGCGACGTCCTCGATGTAGATGAAGTCCATGGTTGTCTTCCCGTCGCCGAGAATCAGCGGTGGCTGGCCAGCGGATATGCGCTCCATCCAGCGGATGAGGACCTCGGTGTACTTGCCGTGAATGTCCATCC
>CAZTGY010000306.1:0-3852 GCA_964613445.1 uncultured Chromatiaceae bacterium
GGGCGCTCCCTGCCACGGCGCCGCCGTCGCAGGCCGTGAGGACCACCGGCACGGCAGTCGCGACGCCGGCCCGGGCCACCGTCAGCAGGAGATCGCGCCGCGTGAAGCGGCGGTCCGTGGAGTCATTCATTTAAAGCGCCTGAAAAGGAACATCGACAGATCCTGTGGTCGTGACCGAGTCTATATCGTCGTCGCGTGCGGGCGGCAGGGCTGCTTGACATAAGTGACTGGGGACAGGGAATTCAAAGCTCCCAGAAGCTGAGTCTGCCAGCCGGCAATCCTGTGCGCCACGGCGGCCCCTGCGGCAGCGGTCTCGACCCGGCCGGCCGGTCGCGCCGGGCCGGATGCCCGAGGATCCGCCCGATCACCGTCGGGTCCCCGACGCTGGCCATCACCCGGACCTTTCCCCCGCACACCGCGAAGGTCTCGATCTCGAGCCCGAACACCCGCCTGAGGCGCTGCGCCCAGGTCAGCACCCGGTGGCGCTCGACGGGTCCTCTGCTCTGGGGCCTTTTCAGGGCAGCCGCGTGGCCGCGCACCTGCTCCGCCGTCGGACGAGCGCGCCAAGTGCCGTGAGCAGCAGCGCCCCGCTGGCGGGCGCGGGAACTGGCGAGGCATTTCCGAGGATCAGGCTGAGACCGAGCAGATTCGGCGAATAGAAGGCAGCAGACCCGTCCAGTTGAATCCTCACAAGCAGGGACTGGGTCGCCGCGAGCAGCGAGACATCGCCCAGATCCAGGGTCTGGCCATCGAAGAAGGCGGCTGCCGTCGCCACGTCGTCGAAGGTCTCATCGATGGCGTTGGCACCGTTCACGTCGATCCGGAACCGCAGGTCCGGCAGCCCGAAGTCGAACTCCGACTCTCCCCAGCTTGACCCGAGCAGGCCGACGAGGAGCCGCTGCGGGTCGTCGAGCTGGTCGAGGTGCAACTCGAATTCGACCGACGCGCTGAACGCCGTACCCGAGACGCCACCGAGCATGGCGAGCCCGAGTATGTCGCTGCGGCCGCCCACGTCGAAGTTCGCGGCAACCCGCTCCTTTCCCTCACTGCCATACATGGCGAGCCAGGCGTAGCCGTCACCGGGCGCCACAGTGGCGTAAGCGTAGGTGGCCTCTGGCCCGAAATCCGGGTCCATCGTCATCGCCTCGCCGGCGCTGGTCCTCGCCTCGGTTGCGCCGTACTGCCCCGTGGCCAGCGCCGTGGCCGTCACTGCCCCGGCGGCACCGGTGCCCGGCCGCGTGACGGCGCTTGCCTGGCTCGATCCCCCGGACCCGCCGCCCGGTCCGCTGTGTCGTGCGTAGGCGTCGACACTGCCGCCGCCGGAACCGGCAGCCGTCGCCGTGCTGCTTGCCGCTGCGCCCGTGGTCACCCGGGAACCGCCTGAGCCACCCCGGGCCGTCGCCGAAACCGTGACGGTCGCGGTGCCGGCGGTGGTTGCCATGGCCAATGAATGAGCGCCGCCCCCGTAGGCGCCCGACCCGGCGCCGCCGGTGGCTTCGTCCCGGACGAAAACCTCGCTGTTGCCTAGCGCCGCGCCGGTCGACGAGCTGCGGGCCGTCCCGCCCTGCGCACCGACGGTGCTACCCGAAAACGCGTCCCCCGCTCCGCCGGCAGCGGCGCGGCCATACGCATACACGTCATTGCCGGCGCCGGCCGAAATGACCGTCAGGTCCGACTCCGCGTCACCGCCGCGCGCTGCCAGCGAGCCACCCACGGCGGACCCGCCCCTGGAACCGCCGGCCGTGGAAGTCGCCCGGACGCTGCCACCGTCGTTCCGCGCGAACACGACCGAGCGACCGGTGCCACCGGCGGTTGCCTGGCTGCCCGCCGCCCGGGCGCTGCCGCCAAAGCCGCCATAGGCGGTGCCCTCCACCGTGAGGGACGCGAACGCGCCCGAGTTGGTGAGCGAACTGAAGCCGTCGCCCGCAAGGCCGGGACCGCCCGGCCAGCTCCCGTTGGCACCGCCCGCGTTGCCACCAATGGCGACCTGGGTCAGCCGGAGCGTGCCGGTCGTCCAGCCGTCCACGGCGTCGATCAGCGTCACCGACGCCCCGCGGCCACCATTGCTGAGTCCGGAGGCCCCGGCACCGTCGCCGCCTTCGGCCCGCCCGGTGACCTGGACGGCGCCACCGCCGGTCGAGGTGGCCCTCACACCAGTGCCACCGACCATCAGGCCGGCGGCTCCGCCATCGCCCAGGTAGCCGCTCGCCCCGTAGGCGGCCGCTTCGGCCGTGATGTTGCCGGCCGTGGTCACGTGCAGCGCCGCACTCGCGTCGCCGGCGCCACCACCCGGGCCCGTGCCGACCCCGCTGTTACCGCCCTCGGCGGTGGAGATGGCATTGACGTCCCCGCCGGCCGCATTCGTTGCCCTCAGCAGGGAGACGGCATCGCCACCTCTGCCTGCGGCCGCGCCAGTCTCACTGTTCCCGCCGCGCCCCCCACGGGCCAACTGATCGAGGGTGAGCAGGCCGGCCGTAGACCCCGAGACCGCGTCGAACATCCGGGAGTCCGCCCCGTCCCCGCCCGCGGCGCCGCTGGTGTCGGCGGTGCCGTTGCCACCATAGCCACCGTACTGGCGGGCACGAACCGTGACGTTGGCGCCCGCGGTGGAACTGCCCCGGGCCGTCGCCAGGCTGCTGCCGCCATCGCCGGCGGGACGGCTGGCGCCCTTGCCGTCACCGCCATTGCCGCCGGTCGACGTGGCCGAGACAAACACCGCCTGGCTGCCGGCGCTGGAGCCTTCCGCGGTCGAACTCGCCGCGGCGCCGTTGGTCGGTAGGGCGACAGCGTAGTAATCGGCGCCGGCCCCGTCGCCACCCCTTGCGGTGTCGACAACCGACACCGCGCTGTCGCCGGTGGCCGTGCCAACCGAGCGGCTGGTGGCTATCCCGGCCACTCCCCCGCCGAGTCCGGCATACCCGCCGCCCCCCCGCGCACCACCGGAGACGTCCACCGTGAAACCGTTCCCGCCGCCCGTGCCGGTCGCCAGCGAGGTGGCCGTGCCGCCGCTCCCGCCGACTGAACCGTAGCCGCCACCACCGGCCTGCGCGCTGCCGGTAACCTTGACCGAACCTTCTTCGCTGGTGGCGGTTGCCGAGGCCGACGCATCGCCACCATCGCCACCAATGCCCCGCCCGATGATCTGCGAGTTGCCGTAGGGACGCCCGCCGACGCCACCTCCACCACCGGTGGCGGTGGCCGACGCCGTCGCGGTCCCGGACGCAATTCCCGTCTCTGCGGTGGCAACGGCCGAGCCGCCGTCGCCACCGTCGCCTCCGACCTCGAACAATCCGCCCTTGCCGCCCTCGCCGCCCTGGCCACCGCTGGCGCTGGCGGTATTGCTGGCATCGTCGCTGGCGGCCGTGGCCGACACGGGAAGTGCATCGCCGCCAGGGAAGCCGGGTTCGCCGCCATCGCCCGGCTGGCCGTCGGTGCCCGAAGCACCGGTGACGGTCACCGTCGCCGCGGTGACGGGCGTGACGGCGATCGGGGACGCAAAAAGGGCAGCAGCCAGTAGGAGCGCCGGAATCGGGGCGAGGTTTCGCATGGCCGGAGTATGGCCCCGGGCGCAGCCAGGGGTCATCACCCAAACGGATGAAAGGGCCCGCTTAGGTAAAGGCGCGGCGGAGTTGCGGCCGGAAAAGGGCAGGTAAACGGCCGAAAAACCACCCGGGGAAGGCTCACTCGCCCCCAGGAAGGCTCCATGGCGTCATCCGCCGGGACTGATGGTGCTCGGGAAGGTCTGGGATTCGCATTGCATGCAGGCCGGCGGGTCCCCGATGCTGGCCATCACCCGCACCTTTCCCCCGCACACCGCGAAGGTCTCGATCTCGAGCCCGAACACCCGCCTGA
>CAZTGY010000307.1:0-3846 GCA_964613445.1 uncultured Chromatiaceae bacterium
CGCTCGTCAGGTGCAGGATGGCGTCGTCGTACTTGCCGCGCGCGACGGTGGCGAGTGCGCTCCGGACGGCCTTCCGCCAGGCGCGGCGGTCAAGCTTGGCCTTCGTGCCGAGGCCCACGAGCAGGATGCGCTGGCAGGGGAGGTCACCGGTATGGGTGAGGAGGAGCACGTCGCCCACCTCGCCCTTGATGTCCCGGTTGTGGATGGCCCGGGTGATCAGGCCGCCGCCGGCCTTGTCGAGGCTCCTGGCAGCCGATGGCAGATCGCCACCGGAGAAGACGGGAACGATTGCGCAGGCTGTCCGCTGCTGGCTCGCGGCGCCAGTTTTCACCTGGAATTGCATGCTGACCTCATTTGCGGGTGCTTGACTCCATGCGACCCCTAAACCAAGGTTGCCACCCAGGTTGGTCCACGTCGGGGACGTCGCATGCAAACCCTTGTAAAACGCCGGTTAGTGTACTCGATTCGTCCGGAGGCTGGCTAAGTCCGCGCCTGGCATGTCCGGCATCCTCCAGCGCTACGTCTTCCGCGAGACCCTGCAGACGTGGCTGGTCGTCACGGTCGTGCTGTTGCTCATCCTGGTGACCAACCAGTTCGCCTCCGTGCTCGGGGATGCGGCCGCCAACAAGCTGCCCCGCGGGGCCATCCTGCAGGTGCTCGGGCTGACGACGGTCCAGTACCTGACCATCCTCATCCCCGTGGGCTTCTTCCTCGCGATCATGCTTGCCCTGGCCAGGCTGTACCACGACAGCGAGATGGCCGCGATGATGTCGTGTGGCATCGGGCCGGCGCAGCTCTACCGGGCGGTCCTGACGCTGGGTGGCGTCCTCGCGGTCGTCGTTGCCGTGCTCGCGCTGGTGGTGTCGCCGGCGGCGCTACGGCAGGTGGAGATCTTCGCCGCACAGGCCAAGCGGGAGGCCAGCATCGGGCTGCTGGAGGCGGGCCGCTTCGTCAGCTTCGCCGGCGGCGAGGCCGCCCTCTACGCGGAGGCGCTGACGCCGGATCGCCACCTCCACCAGGTCTTCGTCCAGCGCCGCAATGGCGACAGGGTTGAGGTGATCGTGGCGGACGAGGCCTGGCAGGAGGACGTGGGAGATGGCGTCCGCGTACTGATCTTTGCGCGGGGGCACCGGTACGAAGGCCAGCCCGGCGACGCCCGGTTCCGCCTCGTCGAGTTTGCGGAGCACGGCATACCCTTCGAGGTCCCGGCTGCAAAGCCCGTGAAGCTGGATCCGGAGGCGCTGACCACGCGGGCGCTGCTGTCGTCCCCGGATCCGGCAAACCGGGCCGAACTGCACTGGCGGCTCGGCGTGCCCCTGACGCTGCTGGTGCTGGCCGTGATCGCAGTGCCGCTGGCCCGCACTGAACCGAGGAAGGGCCGGTTCTCCGGTCTCGCATCGGCGGTCCTCGTCTACCTCATTTATGCCAATCTGCTCGCCGCTGGCCGGGGCTGGATAGAGCGGGGCCAGATTCCCGAGGCCGCGGGCCTCTGGTGGGTGCACGGCCTGTTCCTGGCCGTGGCGGGCGGAATGCTCGTCCACCAGCTGGGGCTTTGGCGCCAGTGGTTCCGTGCGCCGCGCGGTCCCGCTGCCCGCGCGGGGGTGAACCCGTGAGAATCCTGCGCGGCTACCTGTTCAGGACGATCCTCGGCACCACCAGCCTGGTGCTTGCCGTCCTGCTCAGCCTCGGCGCCTTCATCGAATTCATCGGCCAGCTCGATGACATCGGCGTCGGCGAGTACGGGCTGCTGGACGCGCTGGGCTGGGTGCTGCTCCAGATGCCGACCATCGTCGCGCAGCTGCTGCCGGTTGCCGCGCTCCTGGGTGCGCTGCTCGGCCTGGGATCACTGGCGAGCCGCAGTGAACTGATCGTGCTCCGGGCTGCCGGAGTGTCGCCCCGCGGGCTGGCCCGGTCCGTGCTCCTGACCGGGATCGTCCTCGCCCTGACGGGCATGGCCCTGAGCCTCTACCTCGCTCCGCCGCTCGAGCGCTACGCCCGCCAGCAGCGGGAGCTGGCCAAGTTCGGGCAGGCAGGGATCAGCGCCGGCGACGGGGCCTGGATTCGCGACCGGACCACCATCCTCAACGTAACGCCGCCGACCAACGTGCATCCCGCAGGCAACGTGTTCGTGTTCCGCTTCGGCGCCGATGGCGCTCTCGAAGCAATCGGCCGGGCCGACGCCGTGCGGGCGGAGCCGGACCGGCGCTGGTTCCTCCGCAACTACGCCGAGAGCCGGTTCACCCCGGCGGCGATTCGCACGAGCGTGGTCGGCGAATCGCTGGCCCTGGAGGGCGTGAACCCCGATCTGCTGGGCCTGACGGTCATCCGTGAAGAGACCATGACGGGCGCCGCCCTGTGGCGGTACGTCCAGTACCTCAAGCGCAGCGGGCTGGAGGCGCGCAACTACGAAGTCGCCTTCTGGACCCGCATTGCGTCGGTCTTCGCGGTGCCGCTGATGTGCGTGCTGGCCGTCCCGTTCGTTCTGGGGCCGTTGCGCTCTGGCGGTTCCGGAGCGCGGATGGCGGCTGGGCTCGGCATCGGCCTCGCCTGGTTCCTCATCAGCCGGACGCTCTCGGACGGCGGCGAGGTGCTGAACCTCAACGCCATCGCCACGGCGTGGCTGCCCACGGTGCTGCTGGCCGTTGCCACGGGCATCGTCCTCAGCCGGACGCGCTGACCGGCTCAGGCCCGCGACTTGGGCAGCACGATCACCCGGGTGCCCGCGAGCCGGTCGTGCCAGGTCAGCTCGTCCCGGTCCACCCACAGCCACAGCAGGCCGATGCCGCCGGTAGCTATCGAGAGCAGGCCTCCCAGGAACCTCAGGATCCCGGCCCTGGCATCGAGGGCCTCACCCGATTCCCGTTCGACCCGCAGGCGCCAGGCACGCATGCCGAGGGTCTGGCCCCCGCGCAGCCAGGACGGGATGAAGTACAGCGCCGCGATGAGGAGCAGCAGCAGCTGGTAGCCGGGTTGACCCGCGGGCACCGGCTCTCCCGCCCGCAGGGCGACCACTGCGAGCGTGGCCGACATCCAGAGCGCGCCGAGCAGCAAGGCGTCATAGCAGGCCGCGGCCAGGCGGCGCAGGACGCCGGCGGTGGGCGCGTGGTGGCTGGCGACGGCCTGGCGGGACGGAAGAGGCGGCATGCAGTGCTGGAGGTGGTAGCGTGGCGCTCCCTGCGGGAATCGAACCCGCGTTTCAGCCTTGAGAGGGCCGCGTCCTAACCGCTAGACGAAGGGAGCTTCTGGTGACTGTGCCGCCGGGGCGGGGCTGCTATTATAGGCAGCCTTGCCGTTGGCTCAAGCCGGAGCTGTTTTGACCCACCCCATTCCGACCCATCCTCCGCACAATCCGGAGGCGACTGCGGATTCTCCCCGCATCATTCCCCGGTCCGACCATCACGTTTCCCGCGCGAACATCTCCCGCAATGCCCTGAAGGTCCTTTACCGGCTCAAGGACGGCGGGTACCAGGCGTTCATCGTGGGCGGCGGGGTGCGGGACCTGCTGCTCGACCGCCAGCCCAAGGACTTCGACATAGCCACGGACGCCAGTCCCGAGCAGGTCCGGGCCCTGTTCGGCAATGCGCGCCTGATTGGCCGGCGGTTTCGCCTCGTGCACGTCAGGTTCCGGGACGAGATCGTCGAGGTGGCGACCTTCCGGGGGCTGGGCAACGAGGACCTGGAGAGCGAGGACCGCCAGATCCTCGATGACGCGGGCCGGATCATCAAGGACAACTCCTTCGGTTCCATCGAGGAGGACGCCTGGCGCCGGGACTTCACCGTCAACGCCCTCTACTACAACATCGCCGATTTCTCGATCTGGGACTTCGTGGACGGCATGCGCGACAT
>CAZTGY010000308.1:0-3843 GCA_964613445.1 uncultured Chromatiaceae bacterium
CGGTGCACTGGATCCGCGCCGAGATCCACGAGTACGTGCTGCGCAACTGGCGGCTGGTGAAGATCGCCACCACCAAGGCGCAGCGCAAGCTGTTCTTCAACCTGCGCCGTGCCAAGACCCACCTGGGCTGGCTCTCCAGCGCCGAGCGCGAGGTGATCGCGAAGGACCTGGGCGTTACGGCCCGTGAGGTCGGCGAGATGGAAGAGCGGCTGGCCGGTCAGGACGTGACCTTCGACCCCGTTCCGGATGCTGACGACGAGACGACCTACGCCCCGGCCATGTACCTCACCGCCGAAGGCAGCGACCCGGCCGACGCCCTCGAGGCCGACGACTGGCGCGACCAGGGCGCCGATCGCCTGCATGCGGCCCTCGAGGGGCTCGATCCGCGCAGCCGGGAAATCCTCGAGGCCCGGTGGCTTGCCGACAAGAAGACGACCCTGCAGGTTCTCGCCAGGCGCCACGGTGTCTCGGCCGAGCGCATCCGCCAGATCGAGCAGAACGCGCTCAAGACCCTCCGCGCCGCCGTCTAGAAAGGTACCGGACACTTAGTTTTGTTAGTTGTTCGCTCAACTAACAAAACTAAGTGTCCGGTACCTTTTCTTCTACTGCTGGACTACGGGCTGGAGGGTGATCTCCACCCGCCGGTTCTGCTGACGGCCTTCTGCCGTGTCATTCGAGGCAATGGGCCGCGTCTCGCCATAACCCACCGTGATCAGCCGCTGGGCGCTGACCCCCTGGGCGGCCAGGTAGGAACTGACGCTGGAGGCCCGGCGCTGGGACAGCTCCATGTTCTTGGTTTCGTCACCCGTGCTGTCGGCGTGCCCCGCTACGTCGACGACGGTCTTGTCGAACTCCTTGAGCACCAGGGCCACCGAATTGAGTACCTGGTAGAAGCCGGCGTTGATGTCCGCGCTGTTGGTCTGGAACGTCACGTTGCCGGGCATGTTCAGGATGATGTTGTCGCCACTCCGGGTGACGCTCACGCCGGTGCCCTGCAGCTGGGCGCGGAGTTTTGCCTCCTGGCGGTCCATGTAGTTGCCGACCGCGCCGCCCGCGAGCCCGCCCGCCACGCCCAGCTGTATCGCGCGCCGCTTGCGCTCGGACGAGCTGTCGCCAATGATCAGCCCAACCGCGGCGCCAGCCGCCGCGCCGATTGCCGCTCCCGACGTGGTCTTGCTCACTTCCTTCTCGCCCGTATAGGGGTCGTAGGTCATGCAGCCCGCCACCAGCATGCCGGTGCCCAGCGCCAGTGCCGCAATTCTTCCGCCAGCCTTGGTATTCATCCCTGACTCCTTTCAGTAGACCCGTGCCCGAGTGGCCATATATCGCAGAAACCGTTCCGGGCGGCAACGACCCGGATCTCGCAACAGGCTTGCCGGGAAGCCCTGAACGGGGTATGAACTCCGGAATGACTGCCCAGGCGCAGGAACTGCTGGCGGAGTACTCGGCGGATCACCAGAACCCGTTCAACCGGCTGATGCATAGCATCTGCGTGCCGCTGATCTTCGTCTCGCTCATCGCCATGCTCTGGGCCATCCCCGTCCCGGCCGCGATCGCCATCGGAACGCCCTTGCTCAACCTGGGCACGATTGCCCTGGCAGCCGTCGTTCTTCACTACCTGCGCCTCGCGCCCCGGCTCGGCGTGGGGATGCTCCTGGCCGCCATCCTGATCGTGCCGCTCATCGCCTTTGCCGCCGGCCTCCCGGCGCCCCTGTGGCTGACTGCGCTCGCCGTTTTCGTGGTCGGCTGGATCGGCCAGTTCATCGGGCACTACGTCGAGGGTCGCCGCCCGTCATTCTTCCGCGACCTGCGCTTCTTGCTCATCGGTCCGCTGTGGGTGCTGGCCAAGCTCTACGCAGCCGTCGGCATCCGCCCCTAGTTGGCTCCCGATCCCTACAGCCATCGGGCGATCTGGGCGATTGCCCTGCCGATGATCATCTCGTCCGTGTCCGTGCCCCTCGTCGGGCTGGTTGGCACCGGCGTGCTGGGCCACCTGGACGACGAAGTCTACCTGGCTTCGGTCGCTGCCGCCGCGCAGGTCTTCAGCATCCTCTTCGTCGGCCTGAATTTCCTGCGCATGGGCACCACGGGCATCACCGCCCAGGCCCACGGGTCCCTGACGCGGGATCCCGCGGGCACCACGGCCATCCGCCAGTCGCTGGGCGAGGCCGTGATCATGGCCCTGGTGCTTGGCGTGCTGATCATCCTGCTCCAGGGACCCCTGGCCGACGCGGCGTTCGGGCTCATCGGTGCCGAGCCGGACGTGACGCGCCACGCCCACGAATACTTTTCAATCCGCGTCTGGAGCGCACCGGCTGCGCTATTCAACTTCGCCGCGCTGGGGTGGCTGCTGGGCATGCAGAACGCCCGCGGGCCGCTCCTGATCACGCTGGCGATCAACCTGACCAATGTGATCCTGGACCTCTGGTTCGTGCTCGGTCTCGGCCTGAAGGTGCAGGGCGTGGCTACGGGTGCGCTGCTGGCGGAACTGACCGGCGCAGGGGTTGCCGCCTGGCTGCTCCTGCGGGAACTGCGGCGCCATCCCGGCGACTGGTCCGGAACGCGCCTGCTGGACCTCAGGTCCTACCGGGCCCTGCTCCGGATCAACGGCAACCTGTTCATCCGCACGCTGGCCCTGATGTTCACGTTCGCCTTCGTGACCGTGCAGGGGGCGCGGATGGGCAGCGTTTTCCTGGCCGCCAACGCCCTGCTGATGAACTTCCAGTGGCTCACCGCCTACGCGCTCGACGGCATCGCCAACGCGGCCGAGGCACTGGTGGGCAAGGCCATCGGCGCGCACGATCCCGCGGGTCTACGCCGCGCCGTGCGGCGCACCCTCGCCTGGTCGCTCGCCTTTGGCGTGCTGTTCAGCCTGGCCTTCTGGATCGCGGGACCTGCCATCGTCCGGACGCTGACGAGCCTGCCCGAGATCCGGGCAACGGCGCTCGCCTACCTGCCGTGGATGATCCTGCTGCCGCTGATCTCCGTATGGAGCTTCTTCTACGACGGAGTGTTCGTTGGCGCCACGTTGAGCCGCGAGATGCGCGTGGTGATGACCACGACCGCGCTACTGGTCTTCATTCCCGTGTGGTTCTTCACGCGGGACCTCGGCAACCACGGGCTGTGGCTGGCGTTTACCTCGTTCATGGTGATGCGGGGGCTCGGCATGCACCTGTGGTTCAATCGACTGAAGGAGACGCTGGCACATGGCCACACCACCTGACGCGCCGGAGGACGCCAACCCCTGGCAGACGCTGTCGACCCGCCTGGAGTTCGAGAACCCGTGGTTCACCATCACGACCCACGACACCGTCGCGCCCGACGGCAGCCGGCCCCGGTACGGCAAGATCAGCTTCAAGAACCGTGCAGTGGCCGTCATCCCGCTGGACGACGATCAGCACACCTGGCTCGTGGGCCAGTGGCGCTTCCCGCTCGGCGAGTACTCCTGGGAGCTGCCCATGGGCGGTGCCCCGCGGGGCGAGGACCTGGAGTCCGCCGCGTACCGGGAACTGCGGGAGGAGACGGGCGTCACGGCCACCCGCCTCCGGCTCATCATGAAGCTGCACACGTCCAACTCCGTCACCGACGAGGAGGGCTACGTGTTCCTCGCCGAGGGCCTCACGGCCGGCGTGCCCCAGTTCGACGAGACCGAGCAGCTGGCCATCCGCCGCCTCCCCCTTGCGGAGGCCCTCGCCATGGTGATGGACGGGCACATCACCGACGGCATCTCCGTGGCCGGCATCCTGAAGCTGGCCCGCTTGGTCGGGCTGTAGGAGCGCGGTCGGGGGCGCCCCGGCAATACCCCGGCGCGCCCGGAGGGGGGCCGACCCCGCTTTTGGGGGG
>CAZTGY010000309.1:0-3838 GCA_964613445.1 uncultured Chromatiaceae bacterium
CGGCCTCACGCAGGATCCGGAAACCGGTGTCTGGGAGTTTCCAGCGGATTACCTCAGCCGGCTCGAGGGGGCGACCTTCGCGGTCGACCCGGATCTTGCCCGCCGCGCACGGGAATTGGCAGCCACGCCCGACGCTTCCCGCGAGGGTGGCTGACCCTTGCTCAGGTCGCCGAGGGCAGGGCCGCTTCCATCCACTGCCTGATGCGGCGCGCATCGGCAATACGTGTGTACTTGCCGAAGGAATTGAGCAGCACGATCACCACCGAACGGCCCTCGATGACGGTCTGCATCACCAGGCACTGGCCGGCTGCCATGGTGTAGCCGGTCTTCTGCACGGCAATGGTCCAGTCAGGCTTGGCAACCAGGTTATTGGTATTGCGATATTCGAGCGCGTGCTTGCCTGCAACCACCGTGTGGCGCTCATCAGTCGAGTAACGCCGGATGAGTGGATCGGTAGAGGCGGCTTTGACCAGCTTCACCAGGTCCCGGGCAGACGCGACATTGCCGCTCGACAAGCCAGTCGGATCGGCAAACCGGGAATTTGTCATTCCGAGCGCCTTCGCCTTTGCATTCATTGCGCTCACGAACGCGGCCGGCCCGCCCGGATAGCTGCGGCCCAGCGCCTGGGCGGCCCGGTTCTCGGAGGACATGAGCGCGAGATGCAGCAGCTCCCCGCGGGACAGACGGGTGCCAACGCCGAGGCGGGAAGGCGAGCCCCGCGCCAGGTCGCGATCCGCCCCGGTGATCGTGACCATCTCGTCCAGTGGCTGCCGGCCGTCAAGCACGACCAGCGCGGTCATCAGCTTGGTGATCGAGGCGATGGGGACCGCCGCGTCATCGCGCTGGGCAAACAGCACCGAGGAGTCGCGGGCATCCACCACCAGGGCCGCACTTGAGCGAATGTCCGGGCGGCTTGCCGGCTTGGCCCCCGTGCTTGCCGCAGAGGCCGCGGCTGAATTCAACAGCAGTCCGGACAGAACGAGCGCCAACAGTCCCCGCGCTCCACGGAAGCTACTCATGATCCCCACCCATCCCTGGTTACCGGCGGGCGGATCATACCCGGCTGTGGCCCACTTTTCCGCCGACTGCTTCCCTAAGGCGTCGTCCCGGGCGCAGCCAGGTCCGCCGCGACGATTTCGCCCAGTTGCCGGTCAATCAGGCTCCAGAACGGGTTGCTGCGGAGGCGGGTGAGGGATCCCAGGGAGATCGTCAGGACGCCGTTCTCGCCCCGGAGCAGTAGCGAGCCGATGCTTGGCAGCCCGTCGCGACCGCTGCCGGGAAGGAAGCCGTAGACCGGATCGTCCGGCGGGAACGGCAGTGAAACGTGGCCGAGCGAAACCACGCCGGTGGGCCAACTCTCGTCGAGTAGTTCGACGGATGGACTGGCCCCATCCGGCGTGTGGCGGGTCAATGCCAGTCCCGGGCCATCCTCGCTGGCATTGGCAACGACCTCGAGCGTGTAGCCGCGATGGCTGGCGACCGCCCGGTCAATGACCGCCCGCGTCGCCGGCCGCTGGACACTGCTCAGCATCCGGCTGCGGTTCACATCGAAGATCACGAGGCGATGCTTCCCGCCCGTCAGGTGCGCATAAAGCCGGTCAACCGTTCCGGCGGAACCCACGGTGCTGTCCACCACGGACTGCCAGGTCACCACCGGAGGCAGTTGCCCGATACGCCCGCCTTCCTCCGCGTCCACGAGGGCAGCAACCAGTTCCTTTGTGGCGCGGTTCACCTGCCGGGCCGCGTTCACCGGAAAGGAGTTGAACTTGTACGGGTCGTACTCCGGCAGCACGTCCTGCCACCGAACCTTTTCCAGCACCGGCACAGGCACGATGCTCAGCACGTCGATGATGTTGGCGAGAGCCGCCACCGCCGTGAGCTCGATGGCCGGTGACATCAGCAGCACCCTGTCCGGGCGACGCAGGGTCCGGTCGCCGAGTGCATCCAGCGCGTAGGTGAGCGTCAGGGTCGCGCCGGTCGAATAGCCTCCCACGTAGAACGGCTGTCCGGGTCCGGTGCGGTCCGCCACGTCGCGGGCCGCCAGCCGCACCGCCGCCACCCAGTCCCGGTAGTGCACCTCCGTCAGCATCGAAGGAAAGGTGCCGTGGCCCGGAAGGCGCAGGACCGTGACCTCGAAGCCGCGGCGGTAGAGCGCCTCGGCCATGGCCTTCATCGAGTAGGGTGAGTCGGTCAGGCCGTGGACCAGCAGTGCGCCCCCGAGTGGCCTGGCGGGGCTCAGCCTGAACGAGCGGTTGTAGGGGCCGCCGGCGGCGAGCCGCTGGCTGTTGCCATCCGGGTTGTAGCGGCTGTAGAGGAACGCCTCGCCCTGACCCGGCCAACCCCGGGCCGCGGCGTCGGCCTCCGCGAAGAGTTGCGACTCCAGCTTCTGGTAGCCGGCAAAGTCCAGCGTCCGGTCGGTGATGGCGGAGAATTCACCGGGCAGCCGCTCCGTGTGCCAGGGCTGCAGGTCCGGCAGCATGTTGACGGCGTAGAGGGTGTAACCGGCGACGAGGACGATGCAGGCGCCGGCCACCAGGACCAGCAGCTGCCTGGCGTGCCGGGCCAGGCGGCGAATCACGGCGATGGCATAGGCGGGCAGTCTGTTCATCAGCCCGGACCTCCCGGGGTGCCCGGCTACGGGCCGGTTAGGCGGTCAGCAACTCGAGCGCCTGCCGGTACTTCTCGGTCGTTCGCCGGATCACTTCCGGCGGCAGCCTGGGGCCGGGCGCCTTCTTGTTCCAGTCGAGCGTTTCCAGGTAGTCGCGGACGAACTGCTTGTCGAAGCTTGGCGGGCTGATGCCGGTCCGGTACCCGGCGGCGGGCCAGAACCGCGAGGAGTCCGGCGTCATCACTTCGTCTATCAGGTAGAGCTTCCCGGCGTCGTCCAGTCCGAACTCGAACTTGGTGTCGGCGATGATGATGCCGCGGCTCCTCGCATAGGCGGCGCCCTCGCTATACACGCGGATCGCCAGCATCCGGACCTGCCGGGCGAGGTCGGGGCCCACCAGCTTCTCGCACTCGGCAAAACTGATGTTCTCGTCGTGATCGCCGAGCGCCGCCTTGGTGGCTGGCGTGAAGAGCGGCTCGGGCAGCGGTGCCGCCAGCGGCAGGCCGGCGGGCAGGGCGATGCCGCAGACAGCCCCCGTCGCCTGGTAGTCCTTGTAGCCGGAACCAATGAGGTAACCGCGGACCACGGCCTCGATCGGCAGCGGCCGCAGCCGCCGCACCACGGTGGCCCGGGAAGCCACGGCCGCGCGCTCGGCGGGATCCCTGATCACGGCGTCCAGCGGCAGGTCCGCCAGGTGATTCCGGACGATGCCTGCCGTTCGGGCGAACCAGAAGTTGGACAGCCTGGTGAGCACCTCACCCTTGCCCGGGATCGGGTCGGGCAGCACCACGTCGAAGGCGGACAGCCGGTCGGTGGTGATGATGAGCAGGTGCCCGTCGTCCACCGCGTAGATGTCGCGGACCTTGCCTTGACTGAGCCGGGTCAGGGCTGTCAATCTGGATTCGTACATGGCGTCAGGGACGATGCTCCGCGTCATCGGCAGGATTCTAACAGCGCCGTCCGCACTTGCCCTGCTCCCGTGACGCCTGACACCCAGGGACCCGGATGGCTTGGATTGGCAAAGTCGGCGGAGGCATCCTCGGGCTGATCGTTGGCGGCCCTGTCGGCGCTGTCATTGGCAGTGCCCTGGGACATCAGTTCGATCGGGGTGCCGGTCGAGCGGGGCTGCTCGGCTACGAGGACCTGTCCGGCGCCGACGACGGTGTCGTCCATTCCGCCGCCGATCGCCAGCGGCTGTTCTTCCAGACCACGTTTTATGGCCTTGGCGCG
>CAZTGY010000310.1:0-451 GCA_964613445.1 uncultured Chromatiaceae bacterium
CTGTTCGGCGTCATGCTGATCGATGACTGGGGCGGACTGACGAACGTGCCCTGGGCCTGGGATGCCTACTTCGCCTTCTGGCTGATGGCGGGCTTCAGCGTCGTGCCCGACGTGATCCGCTACGCCCGGAACCGCAATGCCGGCAACCCGATGCACGGCATGATGAGCGGCGGCATCCGCGGGATGCTGGCGTTGGTCGCCACGCTGTACATCCTTCTCTATTGCATGGTCGCCAAGGGCAGCCTGTTCGCCGGCCCGATCCTCCGGGCCCTCGGCATCCAGAGCTAGGCGGCGCGAATTTACATAAGGCCCCGGGCACTTGGCACCTGCGGGCGGGCAGTGCTCGCGTGCGACAACTTCCTGAACGTCGATGACTCTGGCGGCCATGGACCTTCGACCATCCGCTTGATCCAGGATGGCGGCGGGACGTTTGACCTCGCCAGCTTCAATG
>CAZTGY010000310.1:461-1201 GCA_964613445.1 uncultured Chromatiaceae bacterium
GGCGGGCAGTGCTAGCGTGCGGCAACAGTCGCCGAAAAAGGCGGCGCCCCGGGGGAGAGATCCAGTGATCCGTCGCATCGCCAGATTCCTCATCGCGTCCCTGGTCTACGCCGGGACCACCACGGGCGTCTCCGCCGCGATCATCGACTTCAATGGCACGACCGCCGACGACTATCTCTTTGCGCCCTACGCGGAGGACGGTTTCGTCCTGACCAGGGAAACGGCGAGCGGTCACTACGACTTCTTTGGTCCCGGCCAATGCAACCTGACCAGCGGCGTCTGCACCGACAACTTCCTGAACGTCGATGACTCTGGCGGCTATGGACCTTCGACCATCCGCTTGAATCAGGATGGCGGCGGGACGTTTGACCTCGCCAGCTTCAATGTGCTCGATGTCTACGACTACAACCAGCAAAGCTACCAGTTCTCGGCCTGCGGCTTGTCCTGCCAGGTGCGGTCCTCGAAGGGCGGAGTCCAGGCGCTCGTGGCCGGACTCATGGAGTTTTCGGCCACCGAGTGGCGGGCCGTGGACTGGATCGAGTTCTACACGGGGTCGGCCGGGGCGCCCGTGAGACTGGCTTCTGCGGCCATCGACAACATCGTGGTGACCCCCGCGGCCGTCCCGGCTCCTCCGGCGCTCGGGCTCCTGGGGATCGGGATCGCCAGCCTCCTGGGCCGCCGCGCCACCATCGCGCGCCGCCGGTAGGACCCGCGGCATTCCCCGACCCCGGTAACCACGT
>CAZTGY010000310.1:1211-3827 GCA_964613445.1 uncultured Chromatiaceae bacterium
TGGCCCGGCGCGCGGGCCTGCCTGTAGTGTCTGCCCACCATTACCTGGGGCGGCAATCACTCGCATGGCCAATGTCAACAGCAATACAACCGTCCTGATCGTCGGTGCAACCGGCTATATCGGCAGGGCGGTCGTCGCGGAATCAGTACGGCGGGGCTACGACGTCATTGCCGTGGCCCGGTCACGGAAAGGCGACTGCCGGTTCGACGGGGCGGAACTGGTGCTGGCCGACGTGGGCGACCCGGGGTCGATGGCGAAGGTGTTCGAGCGGAAGATCGACGTCGTCATCTCCTGCCTGGCGTGCCGCTCGGGCCTGCCAGAGGACTTCGACGCCATCGACTACAAGGCCACGCTCAATGTCCTCAATGCCGCCCGGGCGAGTGGCACGGGCAAATTCATCCTCCTGTCAGCCATCTGCGTGAGGAAGCCCGAACTGCCGCTGCAGCTTGCCAAGCTCAAGATGGAAGACGCGTTGATGCGCTCGGGAATCGACTACACCATCGTCAGGCCGACCGCCTACTTCTGGGTATTCGACGCGCAGACGAGGATGATCGCGAGGGGGAAGCCGGCCTATGTCGTCGGCACTGGCGAACAGGCCGTCCACAACCCCATCTCCAGGGAAGACCTGGCCGGGTTCATGGTTGACAGCATTGGCAACACCGAACGCCAGAACCGGATATTCGTCCTCGGCGGACCTGAGGTTCCCGGCAACATCATCACCTACAGGGACTCCCTCCTGATGGTCTTCGAAGCCCTGGGCAAGGAACCGAAGATCATCAGCATCCCCGACTGGGGACTCACGGCCGTGATCCGGCTCACGTGGTTCGTCGGCCTGTTTGCCCGGAGAGTCGCGGTCTTTTCCGGCTTCCTGAAGGTCGTTCATTACTACCTGGTCAACGACATGCGCGCCCCGGGCTATGGCTCGATGACCTTCAGGCAGCACGTGCTGGATACAGCGCGAGACCTGCCCACGTAGCGGCAGGCGGACAGGCCATCCAGAGACCATCCAGGGCCCCTCCCGGATCCCACCCGGACCGAGGAGGCCCTAGCCGTGCAGATCACGCAGGGCCGTGGCGCGCGCAGGAAGGAACCGCCCCAACTGCTGCCGGTCGAAGCGATGGCGACGAATTTCGCCCATGCCCTTGTAGATCAATCGCCTCAGGAGAAGGACCGGATCCCAGCTCTTGCGCGACCGCCTGCCAATGGTCGATTTGGCCGCGTGCACGGACGTGGTCACGCTCGGCGGCGTCAGGACGAAGACGGGCGTGCCATGGTCCCACGTGCGTTGCATGAACTTGTCGACCGGCGCCGTGAGCATGGCGCTCGACCTGACGAGGCGCCCGGCAGCCACCGGGCTGACCGCGTAGCCCACCAGGCAGAGTGGCACATCGGATACATAGGAGATGCCGAAGCCCTCGTCCTCGAGGATCTTGCGGGCGCCGAAGCTCGTGGGCTTCCTCCTCGGGCGATCGTGCGATTGCAGCCGGATGAAGCCGAACCGGTCAATGAGCCTGCTCACCGCGCGGACCGCGTCGGGGAAATTCGGGTTGAAACGACAGTCATCCTCCAGGATCACGATCGGTTCGTTCAATTCCACGGCAAGCTTCCAGAGGGACAGGTGGCTCGCGTAGCAGCCCATCTCGTTGGCCATCGGCTCCCGGCGGGTATTGAGCCGATAGAGCGTTGAATCCACGCCCCTGAAGTGGTCGAGGGCGTCCCGTCCGGGCACGGCATCGAAAAACTGGTAGGCAAGGCCGAGCCCGGCGAGCTGTTCCGCGACGGCCGCGCGCCGGGCGGTCGCGGTTTTCAGGCTGATGATGAAAATTCGCACCGTCTCGATCTTATCCGAGGCGCATCACCATGGCCATCGCCACCCCGCACCAGCGAAGCCAGCCAACGCCAACGGGAATCCGGGGGCCGCGGCTGCCTGCCCCTAGAAGGGAATCCTTCCCGTCCAGGTGTCCGCGTACATGCGGAAGTCGCCGATCAGGCTGTAGAAGGGGTGATGGAACGTTGCGGGCCTGTTGCGCTCGAAGTAGAAGTGGCCAATCCAGGCTGGCCCGTATCCGGCCAGCGGGATGGCGATGAGCAACAGCCAGTTTTCCGTGGCGAGGCTGGCTGCCACGAGGACCAGGACCAGGCTGGTGCCAAGGAAGTGCAACCGCCGGTTCGTCCGGTTCTGGTGTTCGCGCAGGTAATACGGATAGAAATCCGCGAAGGTCGGGAACTGCTTCCCGGTGGCCATCGGGTCAGCTGCCGTTGGCCACGGCCGCCATCACCACGCGCTTGGGCTCCGCAATCCCGTAACCCTGCGCGTAATCCACGCCCATACCGCGGAGCATTGTGATGATTTCCTGGTTTTCCGCCCATTCGGCGATGACCTTCTTGCCGGTGAGGTGGCCGATTTCGTTGATGGAACGGACCATCTCGCGGTCGATGGGATCATGCAGAATCTCCTTGACGAAGCTGCCGTCGATCTTCAGGTAGTCGACGGGAAAATGTTTCAGGTAGCCGAATGACGACAGGCCCGTGCCGAAGTCGTCCAGGGCGAACTTGCAGCCCAGTTCCTTCAGCGCGTTGATGAAGCGGCTCGCCTGGGCGAAGCTGGCGATGGCG
>CAZTGY010000311.1:0-3824 GCA_964613445.1 uncultured Chromatiaceae bacterium
GGTTTTCATGGCATCATCGCCTTGGAGTCAGGTGTACGCTCTTGAATATGGCACAAGCGCGGCAGGCCAGCCACAGGCTGGCGTAGGGGGTTTTCCTGATGTGGCTCGCCGACTGGCTCATCGAGGCATTGCGCACTCACGGCGAGCTGGCCCTGTTCCTGTCCCTCGCCCTCGGCTATGCCCTGGGCAAGCTGCGCCTCGGCAGCTTCAGGGTCGGCCCGGTGCTGGGCTGCCTGGTCGCCGGCGTCCTGGTCGGGCAGCTCGACGTCCCGGTCAGCCGGGACCTGAAAAACGCGTTCTTCCTGCTCTTCCTGTTCGCGATCGGCTACAAGACCGGGCCCCAGTTCTTCTCGGGCCTGAAGTCCAGCGGCCTGCCCCAGACCGGCCTCACCGTGTTCCTGTGCGGCACCGGCCTGGGCACGGCGTGGCTGGTGGCGACCCTGTTCAATTTCGACGTGGGCACGGCCGCCGGCCTGCTGGCCGGCGGGCTGACCGAGTCGGCCACCGTCGGCACCGCCGGCGACGCCATCGCCCGGCTCTCGCTCGATCCGGCGGTGCGGGAGCAGCTGGTGTCGAACGTGGCGGTGGCCTTCGCCGTGACCTACCTCGTGGGCCTGATCACCGCCGTCTGGGTGCTGTCGGTGCTGGGGCCGAAGCTGATGCGGGTGGACCTCGCCGCGGAGTGCCGCCAGCTGGAGGAGCAGATGGGCGCGGTCACGGCCGAGCCGGGCGTGCTCTCCGCCTACGCCCGGCACGCGGTGCGGGCCTACAGGGTGCCCACGGACGTGGCCGGCCGCACGGTGCAGCAGCTGGAGCAACTGTTCGGCGGGGAACGCGTGTTCATCGAACGCCTCCGGCAGGGTGACGGGATCCGGGAGAGCGCCCCGGACCTCGTGGTGCGCGCGGGCGACACGGTGGCGCTGGCCGGCCGGCGCGATCTGCTCCTCGGCTCCACGAACCCGCTGGCGGCTTACGAAGTGGATGACGCGGACCTGCTCGACATCCCGGTGGTCATCGTCGAGATGACGCTTACCAACCGGGCACTCGCGGGCCGCACCATCGGCGAGGGCGCACGCATCCTCGGTGAGCACAGCCGGGGCGTCTTTCTCCGCCAGGTCACCCGGTCCGGCCAGCCCCTGCCCTTCGCGTTGGAAACGGTGCTCGAGCGCGGTGACGTGCTCACCGTCGTGGGGGCCAAGGACCACGTCGAGCACGTCGCGCCGGAGATCGGCTACGCCGAGTGGGCAACCTCGGCGACCGACATGGTGACCGTGGGCATTGCGGTGGTCGTCGGCGGCCTGATCGGCCTGCCGGCTATCCGGATCGCCGCGCTCGAGATCGGCCTCAGCCTCGCGGTCGGCGTGCTGGTCGGCGGGCTGGTGGCCGGCTGGCTGCGCTCCATCAGCCGCCGCTTCGGCCGCATTCCGGAGCCGGCGCTGTGGCTGTTCGACTCGGTCGGCCTCAACGCGTTCCTCGCGCTGGTGGGCATCAGCGCGGGACCGGACTTCGTGCGGGGGCTCCAGGAATCGGGGCTGCCGCTGGTGCTGGCGGGCGTCCTCGTGTGCGGCATCCCGCACATCGCGACGATCCTGCTAGGCCGCTACGTGCTGAAGATGCACCCGGGCATCCTGCTCGGCGTGTGCGCCGGCGCCGGCACGTCGGCGCCCGGGCTGGCGGCGGTCCAGGAGGTCGCACGCAGCACGATTCCAACCCTCGGCTACGGCGTGAGCTATGCCGTCGGCAACGTGCTGCTGGCCCTCTGGGGCACGGTGATCGTGCTGCTGATGGCCGGCTGAGACCGCTATCGTGTCTTGGGGATGATCCGTTGACTGACCGGGGAACCCACTGATGGAAACTGGCTCGCTGGTCATGTTTGCCTGATCGACCCGTAGGAGCGCCTTCAGGCGCGACCTGGAGTCAATGGCGGATCGCCGGCAGACAACCGGCTGTTACGTCAAGGATGCGAAGGCGGTTCACGGCCGGCGTGCCATCGACCGCATTTCCGCGTTGACAGCCCCGCTTTGCGGCTGGCCTTGGGGCTCTCGGTCACGGCACATTGGGCCATGATCATGAAGTACCCCAAATGGTGAGCCCCGGGGTTGCCAGTACCACAATGGCCATTTACGCTCAGAAAATGGACATTTCGATCACCGAGTTCAAGCATCGCTGCCTGGAGATCGTGCGCCGCGTGGAAAAGACCGGAAAGCCTGTCACGATCCGACGCCGCGGCAAGGCGGTCGCCCAGCTGGAACCATCACCGCCCACCCTCACGACCGGATTGAAGCCCTGGGAGCAGCTGCGCGCGTTGGGTGGCCAGCTCAAGGCGGAACCCGGTGAGTCGGTACTGCGGGACGAGGACTTCGAGGCGCTGCGTTGAAGGCACTGCTCGACACCCACATCTGGGTGTGGTGGCTGACGGCAGGTTCAGGGCTCACGGCCAGGGAGCGCGCCACGCTGGATGCCGCTGCATCCGCCGGTGTCTTGTACCTCGCTGCCATCAGCCTCTGGGAAGTTCAGATGCTCCACGCCAAGGGGCGGCTTGAACTGCCGCTGGCCTTTCCCGCCTGGTTACGGCGCGCTGCCGCGCCGCCGGTAGTGACCGTCCTGCCCCTGGACATCCCGGTGATCGCTGCGCTCGACAACCTGCCCGCCCGCTTTCACGGTGATCAGGCCGACCGGCTGATCGTCGCCACAGCGAGGGCCCACCAACTTCCCCTCGCTACCCATGACGTCGGGATTCGCCGCTCGCGGGCCGCGCGGCTGTGGAAGCCTTAGCGGGACTTCGGTACTACAGGCTGCCCGCGAGCTCGGCGATGCCGGTCCACATGACCTGGATGCCGATGCAGAAGAGCAGGAAGGCCGTCAGCCGGGCAACGATGTTGGTGCCCGTCGGGCCGATGGCCAGCGCGATCCTGCCCGAGGACCGGTACAGCAGGTAGATGAGCAGGCAGATCAGGGTGCTCGTCACCAGCGCCTGGACGGCGAAGACGAGGGGATTGCCGGCTCCCGGGCCGCCGCCACCGGTGCCCAGCGCGATGGCGACCGCGATCGTCCCCGGACCGGTGGTCATCGGCATGGTCAGCGGATAGAAGGCGAGATGGCTGGCGTCACGGGCGCTGGCCTCCTCGACCACGGCTCCCCTCTCGGCGTTATCGTCCTCGGCGTTCAGCAGCTTCCACGCCGTCAGGGCGATGATGATCCCGCCCGCCAGCCGCAGCACCGGCATCTCGATGCCGAAGATCCGGAGCACGAAGGCGCCGATCAGCATGGACACGTTCAGCGTGATGAAGCTGTAGGTAGCCACCTGGCGCGCGAGCCGGCTGCGGGCCTTCTGCTCCATGCCCCGGGTGGCAGCCAGGAAGATGAACGCGCCCCCCAGCGGGTTGATGATCGAGAACAGGGCGGGAAAGGCCAGCAGCAGGAAGGTGCCGGTCTGCGCGGCAAGACTGGTCAGCACGGCCCACTCCCCTTTTGCAGTTGTAACGGGTAGTGCGGACATTGTAGGGTCAGCCCTCCCGGGTCAACCGCCGGGACGTACTGGCTACCGGAGGACCGCGTCATGGCCGGCTTCGAGATCCCGTTCATTACCCGTCACCTGACGGCCGGGGAGCGGCTGGGCGAACTGCTGTTCGGCCTCATCATGACGCTCACCTTCACGCTGACCGCCGGCTTCGTCGTGGGCGACGGCAAGGACGCGGTGCGGGAGCTGCTGATTGCCACCATCGGCTGCAACATTGCCTGGGGAATCATCGACGGCGGCCTGCTGATCCTCGGCCGGGCCTTTGACCGGGGACGAGCGGCGCGGATCGGCCGGGCGATAAGGG
>CAZTGY010000312.1:0-3812 GCA_964613445.1 uncultured Chromatiaceae bacterium
CTCAGGTTGTCGAGGACGACGATGTCCTCGCCGGCTTCTCCCAGCTGGCGAACCACGTGGCTGCCGATGTAGCCGGCGCCGCCGGTGACGAGCACGGTTCCCGGGTGCGCGGGTTTTTCGATCATTCGCGTCGCGTCCTTCACGTCATCCCGTGCAAGTCTAGAGGAAATGGCGTGCCGGCGGCCGCGGAGCCAGTCTCACTGTGGTGACCCCGGTCCCATCGTCCCTGCTCGGTCCCGGGGATCCCGGGCCGGTTGGGGAGTGGTAGCCGCCCGAGTCCCGGCGCCCAAGAACCGTGACCTCGCAAGCTCGCGGGCGCCCGCATTGCTCGCCTCGGCCTTGCGGACCATACTGGCGGCCCGGTTCGGCTGACCAGCGCTTCCGGGCTTCCAGGCACTCGAAGACGGCTCATGAACGATTCTTCCTCAAGTCCCCACAGGGGGCGGACCGGCAGCGTTTCTGTCGCTCCCATGATGGACTGCACGGACCGGCACTGTCGGTATTTCCTGCGGTTGCTTTCGCCGCGTATCCGCCTCTACACGGAAATGATCACGGCGGCGGCGATCGTGCGCGGGGACGCGCAGCGGTGGCTGCGTTTTGATCCGGCCGAACACCCCGTTGCGATCCAGCTGGGTGGCAGCGATCCCCGGCTGCTGGCCCTTGCTGCCCGCCTGGCGACTGCCGAAGGCTATGACGAGATAAACCTCAATGCCGGTTGTCCGAGCGAGCGGGTGGCGGAGGGCGCCTTCGGCGCCTGCCTCATGAAATCCCCCGGACTGGTCGCAGAGTGCGTCTCGGCAATGCGCGACGTGACGCCCCTGCCGGTGACCGTAAAGACCAGGATCGGGGTGGACGACCGGGACGACTATGGCTTCGTGCGGGACTTCGTTGGCGTCGTGGCTGCGGGCGGTTGCGGCACTTTCATCATCCATGCCCGCAAGGCCTTTCTAGCCGGTCTCTCGCCCAAGGAAAATCGGACTGTACCCCCACTGCGCCATGAGGTCGTTCATCAGTTGCGTCGCGATTTTCCGGACCTGGAACTGGTCATCAACGGAGGTATCGGAACGGAGGCCGGAATACGGGAGCATTTCGCGGCCGGTCTTGATGGCGTGATGATTGGCCGCAAGGCCTATGCGGACCCCTGGTGGCTGACGACTGTGGACAATGAATTCCTGGCCGAACGGACCGTGGTGATGCCGCTGACCAGGGCCTCCGTCGTTGACGGCATGGCTGCCTACGCCCGGCGGGAATGCGCTGCCGGTACTCGCCTGCATCATGTCAGCCGGCACTTGCTTGGCCTGTATCATGGCCAGCCGGGCGCGCGAACCTGGCGTCGCGAATTGACGTTGGGTGCGGCGCATCCGGATGCCGGACCCGAGGTCCTGTTGCAGGCTCTCGATCAGGTCGAGGGGCGGGGAGTGGCTACTCGCGGCCGTGCGGACCCGAACCTCATGGCGACGGGAACATGAATGCATCTCTGATGGGAGAGTGGGTGAATGGCTGACGGTGGGACGCCGCGCAAGCTGACGCTGGCGCAACAGGCTGACTTGCACGAGACGTATGAATCGGCGGTGCAGACGCCCGACGTGGAGTGCGAATACATCGCGGATACATTTCGCCAGATCCGTGGCCGCGCGCCCCAGAGCCTCCGGGAGGATTTCTGCGGTACGGCCGCCATTAGTTGCGAGTGGGTGAAGCGCGGCCCGAAACGCCGTGCCATCGGCGTGGACCTGGATCCGGAAGTCCTCGAATGGGGGCGGGCCCGCCATCTGGCCCGCCTGAAGCCCCCCCAGCAGGAGCGGGTGCAACTCGTGCTTGGGGATGTGGCCCGGGTCCGGACGGACCGGGTGGACGTCGTCGGCGCCTTCAATTTCAGCTACTGGGTCTTCAAGACCCGGCCTGACATGCTTCGGTACTTTCGCCGCGTGAGGGATGCCCTGGAGCCGGATGGCATCTTCTTCCTGGATGCCTATGGTGGCTACGACGCGTACAAGGAACTCCGGGAGACGACCCGATGCAAGGGTTTCACCTACGTCTGGCACCAGGAAAAGTACTACCCCGTGACAGGCGACATCCTCTGCCACATCGACTTCCGGTTCCCGGACGGATCGAAGATCGAGAAGGCCTTTACGTACGACTGGCGCCTGTGGTCACTGCCGGAATTGCGCGAGCTGCTGGCAGAGGCGGGCTTCAGCCGCGTCACCGTCTGGTGGGAAGGTACCGGCAGGGATGGGCGGGGCAATGGCGTCTTCACGCCGGAAACCAGGGGGGAGGCGGACGCGGGCTGGGTCGCGTACCTCATCGCCGAGCGCTGAGGATCTCCGGCGTTCCCTGGCCCCATGCCGTGGCATACTACCGTTGGGCGTTTAACATATTGTCCAACCGGTGACTTGTGACTCCTGCCGCCGAAAAGAAGCTCGCCATCCTCTTTGCCGACGTCGTCGGCAGCACCCAGCTCTATGAGGCTCTTGGCGATGACAGGGCCAGGGAAACCGTGCAGCAGTGCCTGCGGGTCATGAAGCAGGCCACCGAGCATTATGGCGGCACGGTCATCAAGACGATGGGGGACGAGGTCATGTCCACCTTCCCGTCCGCCGATGACGCCCTGAATGCGGCCAACCAGATGCAGCAGCGGATCACGAACACCATCCGCATCGAGACCGACGATTCCCACGTGTCCATCCGGATCGGCTGCCACTTCGGCCCCGTGGTGGCAGAAGACCGGGACATCTTTGGAGCTGCGGTGCACACGGCCAATCGGATGACGTCCCAGGCGAAGGCCGGCCAGATCATCACCACCAGCGCGCTCGTGGAGCAGTTGACGCCACAGTGGAAGGCGCTGGTCCGTCAGATCGACGTTGCCACGCCCAAGGGCCAGTCCGACGAGGTTGCTGTCTTCGAGGTGCTATGGCAGCCCGAGGAGGCCACCAACATGTTGCCATCGATCGATCCGGCCGCCCGGCCACCGGCCCCCGCCGCGCGCCTTCGCTTGCGGTTCAGGGGTGAGGAGCTGGTGGTCGGGCAGAACGGCAAGGTGACGATCACGATGGGTCGCGCCGACGAGAACGACGTCGTCATCAAGGGCAATCTCATATCGCGGGTCCACGCACGGATCGACGGCGCCCGCAACCGGTTCGTACTCATCGATGAGAGCACGAACGGGACGTTCATCCAGCAGGATGCGGGCGAGGAACTCTACGTCCGCCGCGACAGCACGGTATTGTCGGGCAGCGGCGTCATCAGCATGGGCCGGGTGGCCGCGCGTGGCACGCCGCTCGCCATCGAGTATCGAATCGAGGAGTAGGCGGGCACACCTGGTAACTCGCCCGCCGTCCAGGTGGTCGTCAGCCGAGCGCGCTGACGACTCGCCGGTGTTCTTCCAGCAGCGCCGTCGGGAGGTGCGAGCCGTACTCCTGAAGGTAAGATTCGACAGATGCCATCTCATCCCGCCAGTTCTTCGATTCAACGGCCAGTAGTGCGTTCATGGCGCCCGGGACCAGTTCAACGCCGTCGATGTTGATGTCGCCCGGGTTGGGCAAGAAGCCAATCGGAGTTGCCCGTGCCCCGACCCGGCCGGCGCAGCGATCGATGATCCAGTGAAGCACCCGCAGGTTGTCGCCGAAGCCGGGCCAGAGGAACCGGCCCTGCTCGTCCTGGCGGAACCAGTTGACATGAAATATGGCCGGCAGTTTCGTGGATCGCTGGCCGAAGCTCAGCCAGTGTGTCCAGTAGTCGCCAAAGTTGTAGCCGCAAAAGGGCTTCATGGCCATCGGGTCGCGGCGCGTGACGCCGATCGCGCCTGTCGCGGCCGC
>CAZTGY010000313.1:0-3803 GCA_964613445.1 uncultured Chromatiaceae bacterium
TGCCGAAATTGGCAATCGCGCCTAGTAACAGTAGGACAGAGGCAATCAGCAGACCCACGCCGACGTCGTACAGCGCGGCGAGATTCTGCTGGGCGAGACCGCTGGCTGCCGCCGGCGCCGGGAGCTTCGGGGTCCGGTACGTCAGACCGAAGAGAGACAACCCCGCGCCGAGGCAGGCCAGAGCCAGGTTGGTGGCCCAGGCAGCGCGCACGGCCCACGGGCCCAGATCGCCCTCCCAGCCGAGATTCTTGATGATCCCAAAACCGTCCTGGAGCAGCAGCCCGAAATGGAAGACGACGATGCCGATGACGTAGGCCGTCACGAACAGGTACACGGTGCCGAACGCCCGGTAGGTCGCGACGAGAAAGCACACGAGCCAGATGACGACGACCAGGGACGGCGCGAACGATTCACCGAGCAGGTCTGAATCGCTCGCCCGTATGCTGATGGCGGACAGCAGTGCGACGACGATGCTGACCGCCAGGAGCAGCACCATGGGACCGCGGCGCTGGATTCCCCACTGGAGGGAGCGCGCCTTGCGCCTTGCGGCAACCCCGCCCGCGGGGGCCGAAGCCGCCGTCCCCGCCGGTTCTGGAGTTCGCTCGGCAGTCACGATTGCATTGACCCTCTTGCGGTCGGTGGGCAGGCCCGATGGGACACGGTTCACACATTCACGGCCCCGCTTCCCATGGCCAGCCGGGCAGCGCGGATGTTACGGCATCGGGCGCCGCCCGCAATGTGACCATTCTGCAAGATTGCAGCAGAAAACCGGCGATTTGCCGTATCGCCCGCGCGCTGCCGCTGTTGCGGCCGCGGCGACCTAGAACACCCCCAGCACGAAGTCCTGGGGCGGCACGCGTTGCCCGAGCAGTTTCGCGGCGCCCTTCCCCAGCGGCGCGCCGAGGAAGGGCTCCAGGTCGGCGGCGGTGAGCTCCCGGGCCACCGGGCCCCGGTTCACGATGACGGCCAGCCGCTTGCCGTCGGCGCGCTCCCAGAGGCTCGCCAGCACCGGGCGGGTGCGCCAGCCCGGGTCCAGCTGCCAGTAGCCCCGGAAGGTGCTGCGGCTCACGCCGAAGTCGTCCAGCTGCCCGTACAGCGCGGCGCGGGCGGACGGCGGCGCCAGGGTCCACATCACCGTGTCGTGGAGCAGCGCCAGGGACACGAAATTGCGCCACAGCGCCAGGTACTCCCGGGACTGCAGCCAGCCGGCGGAATCGTCCCGGTAGCGCACGGGCCGCTGCTT
Source organism: uncultured Chromatiaceae bacterium (assembly GCA_964613445.1). GTDB lineage: Bacteria > Pseudomonadota > Gammaproteobacteria > Steroidobacterales > SHZI01. Next base: position 1,244 of record CAZTGY010000313.1, read on the forward strand.
CGCGCGGTAGTCCGACCAGACCTCCTCCAGCCAGACCACCGGGATGCCGAAGGCCGCCGGCGCGTAGGTGGCCTGGAGCGCGTCGTAGTCCACCGAGTCCTGGTAGTTGAGGCCCTTGAGGCGCTCGTTGTACTCCTCGCCCTGGACCAGCGCGGTGACGAAGGTGTACGCGGGGATCACCGTCGAGAAGGAGTTGTGCACGTAGATCAGCGGGTCCCGGCCCCGCACGTGGATCGCCGTGGCCAGGCGCTTGAAGAAGTCCCGCATGGCCAGGATGTCGGTGGCGGCGGAGGGCCGGATGCGGTCGTCCGCCGTGAGATGCCGGGGGTTGGCGGACTCGATCGGCGGGCCCTGGTCGAAGTAGAAGCCCCGCACCGGCAGGTCCGCGAGCACCGCGTCGAGCCGGGACACCAGGTAGTCGGAGAAGCCGGGTGCCCGGTGGGAATACAGCGGCCGCGCGAAGCCCTGCTGGTAGGGGCCGTCCCCCACCGCGGGCGTGGCCAGTGCCGGCTCCACCCGCCACAGGGCCTCGTTCGCCACGACCTCGGGGTCCAGGACCGACGGCGCGCGGAGCGACAGGTACGGCAGGCGCTCGACGCCGAGGCGGCGCCAGTCGGCCACGCTCTTCCGGCCGGCCTTCAGGCCGGGCCAGGCGGCCCGGTCGGCGGGCGTGAGCCGCTCCCGCGCGCCGGGCGGGTAGGTCGTCCAGGGCAGCGCGTAGTGGGGCAGCGCCTCGACCCACCAGAGCTGGCGGTTGCCGAGGAGCTGCTCCCCGGGATTCGCGGCGGGGATTACCCGGTCCCGGCGGAAGCTGCCGGGCAGCTCCTTCACCGGCGTGGCGAGCACCGCGAAGCGCAGCGCCAGCGGCGCGTCGAGGGTGAGTGCGGGCAGCAGCGGCTGGCGCACCAGGATGCTGTCCGGCGTGCAGCGGAGCTCCGTGCGCGGCCGGCGCGCGGGGGCGCCCGGGAAGGCGGGCTCGTCGGTCAGGAACCAGAACGACCGGACGGTGTCGTTGAAGCCCAAGACGTTCTTGTAGTCCAGCGGCCCGCAGGCGGGAAACACCTCGGGCTTCTTGTAGGCGTAGGACTCGGGGTCGTAGGCCAGCAGGTGCGTGTCCGGGCTGCGGGCCACCGGGAACGTCAGCACCAGCCCGTCGAGCCGCACGGGTCGCCCGGCTCCCGGCGTGGGCCGGAGCGTGAGGTCCACCGTGGCGAGGCCGTCGTACTCGACGCGGATCAGGGCCTCGACGGCCAGCGACCCGTCCAGCGCCTGGCGGCCCTCGAGCACGACGTGGTGCTCCGTCGCCTCGGTGACGCGGAGCGTGCCGCCTTCCAGGCGTTGCAGCCGGTCGCCGCGGCGGAACTCGAGGCCGAAGGCGCCGGTGAGCGGCGAGCCCCGCGCGGCGATCGATGCCGGCAGCAGCCCTGTGCCGAAGTCGTAGGTGCGCCCCGCCCCGAGCCGGACGGTCCGGCCCTCGACGGCGAGGGGCGTGAAGCCGGGCAGCACGATCTCTTCGGTGCCGACCCGGGAGGGATCCGCGGTGGCGAGCCCGGCAAGCGGCAGGCTGGCGAGCAGCGTGAGGACTATCGCGCGCGTCATTTACGCGCTCATCCCCTCCACCGCCGCGTACGTCGCCTCCGTGACCTCCACGAGTTCCCCGAAGGGGATCGGCGCGGGCTGGCCGGACTGCACGGCCGCGACGAAGGCGGCCATGCAGGCCTCGTTGCCCTTGTCCTGGCGCCAGAGGTTCAGGCGGCTGAAGCCGGGCCAGCCGTAGCCGGTGAGGCGCCGGAAGTTGTCCAGCTGCAGGACGGCGCCCCGGCAGAAGACCTCGAGGCGCTCCTTGGGGAAGCTGCGGTGGCCGCTGGCGACGTAGTGGATGGTGCCGAGGGCGCCGTTGGCGAACTCGAGGGTGATTGCCGCCTTGTCGTCCCGCACGGCGATGCCGGGCGCGGCGCCGATCCGTGCGGCGCGGGTGCGGGTGATGGGCGCGCCGGCCAGGTGCCGCAGCAGGTCCACGAAGTGGCAGCCCTCACCGATGATGCGGCCGCCGCCCTCGGTGGCGCTCTGGGTCCAGTGCTCGGGCGGGATCTCGCCGGCATTCACCGTCATGACGAACACGGCGGGCTCGGCCACGCTGCCCAGCAGTTGCTTCAGGCGCACCACGTGGGGCGCGAAGCGGCGGTTGAAGCCCACCATCAGCACGGGACTGCGGCCGTCCCGGGCGGCTCCCGAGTACGCCGCCTGGATGGCGGCCAGCTGCTCCCGGTTGATCGCGAGCGGCTTCTCGACGAACACGTGCTTGCCGCGCCCGAGGGCCTCGACCACCAGGTCCGCGTGGTTGTCGTGCCGGGTGGCGATCACCACGGCGTCGACCGCCGGGTCGCGGATCGCCGCCAGGGCGTCGGTGCTGGCCTGGGCGAAGCCGTGCTTGCGGCCGGCCTGGACGCCGGAGACGCCCGCGGCGCTCACCAGCGTGTGCAGCCGGGCCGGCGTGGCCGCCAGCGCCGGCACCAGCACCTGGCTCGCGTAGTTGCCGGCGCCGATGACGGCGACGCGG
>CAZTGY010000314.1:0-3801 GCA_964613445.1 uncultured Chromatiaceae bacterium
ATCGCCAATCGCGGCGAGATCGCCTGCCGCATCGTCCGCACGGCGCGCCGGCTGGGCGTACGGACGGTCGCGGTGTGCTCCGACGCCGATGCCCGCGCCCTGCACGTGCAGCTGGCCGACGAGGCCGTCGCCATCGGGCCGGCGCCCGCCCGGGACAGCTACCTGCGGGCCGACGCGCTCATCGCGGCGGCCCGCGCCACCGGCGCGGAGGCCATCCATCCGGGCTACGGGTTCCTGGCCGAGAACGCGGACTTCGCGGCGGCCTGCGCCGCGGCCGGCCTCGTGTTCATCGGCCCGGGCGTCGCGGCGATCCGGGCCATGGGCGACAAGGCCGCGGCGAAGTCGCTCGTGGCCGCCGCGGGCATCCCCGTGGTGCCCGGCTACCACGGCGACGACCAGTCCGAGGCGCGCCTCGCCGCCGAGGCGGGCCTGATCGGCTACCCCGTGCTCCTGAAGGCCGTGGCCGGTGGCGGCGGCAAGGGGATGCGCATCGTCGCGGGTCCCGGCGACCTGGCCGCGGCGCTCGCGGCCGCCCGGCGGGAGGCGGGCGCCGCCTTCGGCGACGACCGGATGCTGGTGGAGAAGTACCTCGCCAATCCCCGGCACCTGGAAGTGCAGGTGTTCGGCGACGCCCACGGCCAGCTCGTGCACCTCTTCGAGCGCGACTGCTCGGTGCAGCGCCGCCACCAGAAGGTCCTGGAGGAGGCGCCGGCGCCGGGCCTGCCGGCCGGGCAACGGCAGGCGCTGTGCGGGCTGGCCGTCGACGCCGCGCGGGCGGTGCACTACACCGGCGCCGGCACCGTCGAGTTCATCGCGGGCGCTGACGGCCAGTGCTACTTCATGGAGATGAACACGCGCCTGCAGGTCGAGCACCCGGTGACGGAATTCATCACCGGGCAGGATCTCGTCGAATGGCAGCTGCGGGTTGCCGCCGGCGAGCGGCTGCCACTGACGCAGGAGCAGATCACGTGCACGGGTCACGCCATCGAGGTGCGCCTGTGCGCCGAGGACCCGGCGCGGGACTTCCTGCCGGCCACCGGCAGGCTGCAGGAACTGGCGTTCCCCGCCGCGGGCCACGGCGTCCGCGTGGACTCCGGCGTGCAGGCCGGCGACGCCGTCACGGTTCACTACGACCCGCTGCTCGCCAAGCTCATCGTCCACGGCCCGGACCGGCGGGCGGCGGTTGAGCGCCTGCAGCTGGCGCTCGGTGCGACGCGGGTTGCCGGCGTGCGCACGAACCTGGAGTTCCTTGCGGCCCTGGCCGGTCACCCGGCCTTCGCCGCGGGCGTCGTCGACACGGGCTTCATCGAGGCCCACCGGGCCGAACTGCTGGATCCCGCGGCGACGGCCACGCCCGGCGATCCCTGGAGCAGCGGGGACGGGTGGCGGCTCAACGGTCCCGCCGAGCGGCACGCGGCTGCCGCGGCACCGGGCGGTGATCCACGCCGGATGCCCGCGGTGACCGGCCCGCTCACCTCACCCATGCCCGGACGCATCACGGCGGTCCACGTCGAGGCGGGCGCCGCCGTCCGGCGCGGTGCCATCCTCCTCGTGCTGGAAGCCATGAAGATGGAGCACTCGATCGTCGCCCCCGCCGACGGCGTGGTCAGCCGGCTGAACGTGGCGGTGGGCGAGCAGGTGGAGGAGGGCGTGGAACTGCTCGTGCTCGCGCCCGCGCCGTAGGAGCGGCTTCAGCCGCGACCGCGACACCGGCCGGAGTCCGGGTCGCGGCTGAAGCCGCTCCTACACCCGTGCCTGCCGTCCGTTGCGGCGGTGTCGTTGTCCGCCGTCACGGGCGGTTTGCCGGGCTGGCCCGGCTCCTGGTAGTCCTCCGGCCCGTCCTCGAGCCACACGAGGATGTCGTAGTAGTTGCGGATGTTGCGCACGTAGGCGCGGGTCTCGCGGCCGCGGACGTAGCCCCAGCGCGCCTGGGTGTACCAGCGCCGCTCCATCAGCAGCGGCAGTGCTTCCTTCACGTCCACCCACCGGTCCGGGTTGCCGCCGTTCTCCTTCGTGACCTGGCGCGCGTCGAGCAGGTGGCCGAAGCCCATGTTGTAGGCGGCAAGGGCCATCCAGGTCAGGTCCTGGTCGGGGATGTCCGGCGAGAGCTTCGCGATCCGGCGCTTCATGCGCCACAGGTACTTCGAACCGCCGACGATGCTCTGCCCCGCGTCCATGGGATTCTCGATGCCCATGAGCTCTGCGGTCTCCGGCGTCAGCATCATGATGCCCTGGGCACCCTTCGGGGAGACCGCCTCCGGGTTCCAGTGGCTTTCCTGGTAGCCGACGGCGGCGATGAGGCGCCAGTCGATGCCGGCGCGCTCGGCTGCCGCCTCGAACTGCTTCCGGTAGCGCGGCAACAGCTGCTCGTAGTCGCGCATGAACTTGCGGGTGCCGGCGTAATCGAAGGTGGCCTTGTGCCCGTAGTAGCGGTCCATCACGTGGGCCAGCTGGCCGGAGGCGCGGATGCCGGCAAGGTAGGCGGCGGCCTCGTCGATCAGGCTGCGGTCGCCGCGGCGCTGGAAGGCCCACGCCAGCGCGTCGCCTTCCGTCATGTTGAAGGCAACGCGCAGTTCAGGGTGGTACCGCTGGTAGATGGCGAAGAGGTTCGAGTCGACGAGGGTGTAGTCGGCTTCGCCCCGCGCGACCCGGTCCAGCAGTTCGCCGGCATCCGCCGTCGGATCTTCGGTCCACGCGAGATCGGGTACCTTGCCGCGGGCGGCCGTCAGCGTCTCCACGTAGCTGGACCCGGCGACCACCTCGATGCGCTTGCCCACCAGGTCGGCGGGCGAGCGGGGCGCCTTGCGCCCGCGGTGATGGACGAGGCTCTGGCTGACCTGCTGGTAGGGCGGGCCGAAGTCCACGCGCCGGGCGCGGTCGGCCGTCACGGTGAGGCCGGCGGCGGCCAGGTGGGCACGCCCCGACTCGACCTCCGAGAGCAGGTCGCCGAAGCGGTCGGCCTCGACCAGCTTCAGCTTCACGCCCAGGTGGTCGGCGAAGCCCCGGACCAGGTCGTAGTCCGGCCCCTCGGGCCCGGCCTGGCCGATGAAATAGGTAATGGGGCTGTTGCGGGTGACGACCCGCAGCTCGCCCAAGGCCCGGACTTCCTCCAGGAGGGTGGGCTGGACCCCGCAGGTGGCGAGCAGGGTGGACAGCAGGATGATGAGCACGTGTCTCATAGGTCTGTGGTTTTGGGCGCAAGCCCGACCTCATGGCCCTTCGACGGCGTGCACCGTAACACGCCGGTTTCGGCCACCTCCACGGGTCGGGTCTAGCTTCCGGGCCTTCGTCTTATGTATGAAGTGAGGAAAACCAAAGGCTTGCAGAATGGTCTTCCGGTTATTGTCATGTCGCCGCGCGGTTGGGACCTGGGCTATCGTAGCGGCCCATGAGCGCACCCGATCCAGCCCCCGGCCCGGCTCACCCCATTAAGACAGCCCCAGCCTGGCGCAGTCGCGCCAGGGCCCTGGGGATAGACCCTGCCGAGGTGGAAATGGTTTCCGGCCGGTTCCGGGCCTACCGGGATTACATGGCCCCGAACGGGGGCGGGCTCACCCTGGACGCCTGGTTCCGCTTCTACCGGCTGGAGAAGCAGTCCGAGGCCCCGGACCAGGCGGGCGGGGTGGTGAGCGGTTGCTCGGCGACAGGGGAGGCGACGGAGCAGAGCGTGCTCACGCGCCCGGCCGAGTTTCTCGCCCTGCTCAAGGACTCTCTATAGAATGCCCCGCGACGGAGGGGTGCCGGAGTGGCTGAACGGCCCTGACTCGAAATCAGTGGAAGGCTAACGCCTTACGGGGGTTC
>CAZTGY010000315.1:0-391 GCA_964613445.1 uncultured Chromatiaceae bacterium
CTTGAACGTCCGGGTCACGGCGAACTCGCCGAGCTTGTGACCGACCATGTTCTCGGTGATCAGCACCGGAATGTGGTCGCGGCCGTTGTGGATCGCGATGGTGAGCCCAACCATCTCGGGAAGGATCATCGAGCGACGCGACCACGTCTTGATGGGCCGGCGATTGTTGGTGCCCACCGCCTGCCGGACCTTGTTGGCCAGGTGCAGGTCGACGAACGGTCCCTTCTTGATTGAACGCGCCACGTTTCAGATTCCTTGGTCGGTTACTTCTTGTCGCGCCGGCGCACGATCATGGTCGCGGTGCGCTTGTTACGGCGGGTCTTGTAGCCCTTGGTCTTGACGCCCCAGGGGGTGACCGGGTGCCGGCCGCCGGACGTCTTGCCCTCACCGC
>CAZTGY010000315.1:401-1142 GCA_964613445.1 uncultured Chromatiaceae bacterium
CCATGCGGGTGGTCAACGGGATTCATGGCGACGCCGCGGACCGTCGGGCGTATTCCCCGCCAGCGCTTGGCGCCCGCCTTGCCGAACTTCCTGAGGTTGTGCTCCTCACGGCCGACTTCGCCGACCGTCGCACGGCACTCGACGTGCACCTTGCGCATCTCACCGGAACGCAGGCGAACCGTGGCATACGTGCCATCGCGGGCAACGATCTGGACGCTGCTGCCAGCGGCGCGGGCAATCTGGGCGCCCTTGCCGGGCTTGAGCTCGACCGCATGCACCAGCGTGCCCACCGGAATATTGCGCAGGGGCAGTGCATTACCGTTCTTGATCGGCGCGTCGCGCCCGGAAAGAACCGCATCGCCCGCCACCAGACCCTTGGGGGCAATGATGTAGCGGCGCTCGCCATCCGCGTAGAGCAACAGCGCGAGATGGGCGCTGCGGTTCGGATCGTACTCGATGCGCTCGACCTTGGCGGCAATGCTGTCCTTGTCGCGGCGGAAGTCGATGATCCGGTACAGGCGCTTGTGACCACCACCCTTGTGGCGCGTGGTTACCCGGCCGTAGTTGTTATGCCCGGTCTTGCGCTCGAGCCGCGTGACCAGGGGCGAGTGCGGCTCGCCCTTGTGCAGGTTCGGGGTCGTGACCTTGACGACGAAGCGCCTGCCCGGTGAAGTCGGTCTGGTTTGCTGAAGTGCCATGGCTAATTCCGGGGTGAACTCGCGAACTTACTCGTTGCCGAGG
>CAZTGY010000315.1:1152-3790 GCA_964613445.1 uncultured Chromatiaceae bacterium
TGTCCTGGCCTTCAGCCAGGGTCACGTAGGCCTTCTTCCAGTCCTGGCGGTTGCCAGGACTGCGGCCGAAGCGCTTGGCCTTGCCCATGACCTTGACCACCTGGACCGCGGTGACCTGCACATCGAACATGAGCTCGACGGCGCGCTTGACGTCCGACTTGCCGGCATCGCGGCGCACCTTGAAAACGAACTGCTTCAGCTGCTCGGCAAGCCGGCTGCTCTTCTCCGAGAGATGCGGCCCCACCAGGACCGACATCAGCTTCTCGTTGTTCAGCTTGGCGGCGACGGACAAGCCGGCGCCCGACTTGTCGGCGGGCGTCTTCGCAGCGGCCTTTCTGGACACCTTCTTCACCCCTGCGGCGGCCTTCTTGTCCGCGGGCTTCGTGGTAGCTGCTTTGGCATTCATGTCAGACGCTCCGCGACGGCCTTCAGCGCGCCCGATGTGGCCAAAACCTTGCCGAAGCGGACGAGCGACACGGGATTCAGCTCCCGCACGTCGACGACTTCCACCGACGGCAGGTTGCGTGCGGAAAGGCGCAGGTTGTCCTGCCCCTCCTCCACGAGGATGAGCACCTGGTCGAGATTGAAGCCCTGCAGGTACTTGACCAGATCCCGGGTCTTCGGCTTCGCCATCTCGATGGCATCGACGACGACCAGGCGGTCCTGGCGAATGAGCTCGGAGAGGACGGACCGCATCGCAGCCTGGTACATCTTGCGATTGACCTTCTGCGTGTAGTCCCGGGGCCGCGCGGCGAAGGCGCGACCACCACCGATCCAGATCGGGCCTCGTGTCGTGCCGGCTCGCGCACGGCCGCTACCCTTCTGCTTGAAGGGCTTGCGACCACCACCGCGCACTTCGGCGCGGGTCTTCTGGGCCTTGGTACCGGCACGACCACCGGCCATGTAGGCGGTGACGACCTGGTGAATCAGGGCCTCGTTGAACTTGGCGCCAAAGGCGTCATCGGACACCTCGAGGCTGCCGCCACCCTGGATTGCAAGCTTCATGGGAGCCTTAGCCCTTCTTCTTTCTGCGAACCTTCGCCGCAGGCTTGATGACGACATGGGAGCCCGCGTGCCCCGGCACGGCACCCTGGATGAGAAGCAGGTTGCGGTCCTTGTCGACCCGCACGACCGCCAGGTTCAGCGTGCTACGGGCGACGTTGCCCATGTGGCCGGACATGCGCTTGCCCTTGAACACGCGACCAGGAGTCTGGCGCTGGCCGATGGAGCCCGGGGCGCGGTGGGACACCGAGTTGCCGTGGGTGGCGTCCTGGCTCTGGAAATTGTGCCGCTTGATAGTGCCGGCGTAGCCCTTGCCGATGGTCGTGCCCCGGACGTCAACCAGCTGGCCGGCCGTGAACGCCTCGACGGTGATCTCGGAGCCCGCGGGATGAGCGCCAGCTTCCTCGGCGTTGACCCGGAACTCCCAGAGGCCCTCGCCAGGCTCGGCCCCAACCTTGGCATATTGGCCGGCCAGGGGCTTGCTGATGCGGGAGACCTTGACGCTGCCCGTGGTGACCTGCACCGCGGAATAGCCATCCGAGTCGGCGCTCTTGACACGCGTGACGCGGTTCGGGAACGCCTCAATGACCGTCACGGGCACCGACGCCCCGTCTTCAGTGAAGACTCGCGTCATGCCGCGCTTTCGCCCTATTAGCCCGATAGCCATGCCTGCTTCCTGGTCGGTATTCCTGCTTGCCGCAAGCCGCGCAACCCACTTGCGCACCTGCTGCTGCCTATGAATCCTGCGCGGACACGGCCAGCCCCAGACACTGGAGAAGCCTGATTCCGTCGGAGACCCCCGAACCCCTTTACCGTTCCAAGTACCTTTCGAAGTACTTTCGAAGGGCCGCTCAGCTGGCCGGGACGTCAAATCGGCCGGCAGGCCCTACGGCGGGTTCGCTTTCTTTGTGCTCAGCGTCGTTGTCCTGCGACCAACCAAGGCGCCCAATGCAGTGCAATAAGCGGTGCAAGGGACGTGCAGGACACTGCGCGGAGCCGGTTAGTATAACAGCCTCGCGGCCGAGTTCAATTTGCCTAATTGAGCTTGATCTGGACGTCTACGCCCGCCGGCAATTCCAGCTTCATCAGGGCATCCACCGTCTTGTCGGTCGGTTCCACGATATCCATCAAGCGCTTATGGGTCCGGATCTCGTACTGGTCCCGGGCGTCCTTATCCACGTGGGGGGAGGTCAGTACGGTAAAGCGCTCCGTCTTGCTGGGCAGGGGGACCGGGCCCCGTACCTGGGCCCCGGTACGCTTCGCGGTATCCACGATTTCCTTCGCCGAGTTGTCGATCAGGCGGTGATCGAAGGCCTTCAGGCGAATGCGGATGTTTTGACTCTTGGCCATGGCTATGTCCTTAAATTATCTAACATTTTCTGCGTAGGGGCGGCTTCAGCCGCGACCCTACCAAGGCACTTACGTCTCGCGCCTGAAGGCGCTCCTACAAGGCGCTCCTACAAGGCGCTCCTACAAGTCGTTCCGGCAGTCTTACTTGATGATCTTGGCCACCACGCCGGCGCCGACGGTCTTGCCGCCCTCGCGGATGGCGAAGCGCAGACCCTCTTCCATGGCGATCGGGTTGATCAGCGTCACCACCATCTTGATGTTGTCGCCCGGCATCACCATCTCCACG
>CAZTGY010000316.1:0-3783 GCA_964613445.1 uncultured Chromatiaceae bacterium
GGAATTCAGGATTGCCAGCGCACACCGCCGCAGCAGTTCGTGATGGCCACCCTCGCCCGTGCTCCGGAGGCGGTTTACCTCGTTCTGGGAGAGCACCTCGAGGGCGCCCTCCGGCATCACTTCAACTAGGGTGTGGGGAGCCACGCGGAACCGGTCAGGGCAGGATCTGGATCGGCGTGTTGTCCGGCGTCATGAGCCAGATATCCACCATGTCGGCATTCGACACGGCAATGCAGCCGTTGGTCCAGTCCCTCGACTGGTAGTACTCCAGGGGCTTCGAGGGGCGATTCGGCTGGCCGTGGATCATGATCTGGCCGCCGGGCTTCACGCCCTCCTGCGAGGCACGGCGCAGGTCGTCCGGACCCGGGTAGTTCACCTGGATGGCCAGGAAGAAGTCGCTGTTGGGGTTGCGACCTGCCAGCCGGTAGTTGCCCTCCGGCGTCCGGAAGTCCCCCTCCCGCTGCTTGTGCCCGGTCGGCGACAGGCCGAGGGCGACGTCGAAACTGCGCAGGATGCGCTCGCCCCTCATGAGCAACAGGCGGCGCTCGGACTTGCGCACGATGACCCGGTCTGCCATTTCGATGGCCGCCGCCGAGGCAATGGCCGGAGCGGCGCCAGTTACGGCGAGCAGAACGAGGCTCAGCAGGCGAGTCCAGGTCCTCATCAGCCGCCCTCGCTGCCAGTCGCCAGCCGGAGCCGCTGACCCGGGAAGATGCGATTGGGATCGTCGATGGCATTGATCGCCATGAGCTGCCGCTGCGGTACGCCGGTGCGCTTCGCGATGATGGCCAGGTTGTCACCCCGCCGGACCACGTAGGTCTTGCCGCCTGACTGGCTGCTGGGCGGGGACTCGCTGGTGCCGGGCACCCCGCCTCCCGGCAGCTTCAGGACCTGCCCGGTGCGGATCATGTTGCGCTTCGACAGCCCGTTGAGGCTGGCAAGGCGGCTCGCCGAGGTGCCGTGGCGCGCCGCGATGCCCGACAGGGTCTCGCCGCTGCGGACCCGGTGCGTCCGCGGACTGGGATCGCTGATCTGGGCGGTGCGCCGCTCGTTACCGGGGATTTCGGCAAGGCGAGCCTGTGCGTCGGATACGGTATCCGGCAGGCGCAGGGTGTAGCCCCGCGGCACGTACTTCTTGCCCATCCAGATGGCCGGCAGCAACGACGGGTTGTAGGCCTGCAGCGTCTCCGCGGGCAGGCCGAGGGTTTCTGCCAGCGTGCTGGCGCTCAGGTAGGCGGGCACCTGGATGGTCGTGAGCCTCTCCGGCGGATCACGCCGGATCGGGCCGAAGTACGTCTCGGCATTGCGCTCGACTTCCTCGGCCGCCAGGAAGGACACGTAGAAGTTCCGCGACGCAAAGCCGAAGGCAGGCCCGTCGTAATTGCGCACGATCGTCTCGATGTCGTCGGTACCCACGGCGCGGATCGCCCGGCGCATGCCGCCGGTACCGTGATTGTAGCCGGTGATGGCGAGGGGCCAGGAGTCGAGCTCGCCGTAGTTGGCCTTGAGCAGCCGCGCCGCGGCCTCGCTCGAGCGATAGGGGTCACGCCGCTCGTCGACGGCAGTGTCGATGCGCATGAAGCGCCGGCCGGTTCCGGCCGTGAACTGCCACAGGCCCGCGGCGCCAACGTAGGACCGGGCCTCGGGATTGAACGAGGATTCCACGTGGGGCAGGGCTGCCAGCATCTCGGGCACGCCCACCTCCCGCAGACTGTCCCGGATGTGATCCTCCCAGCGGCCCGCGCGGACATACCCCTCGAGGAAACGGTCGGAGAGTCCCTGCTGGACACGCACCCGGTCCGCAGCCGCCCGCAAGGTGCCATTGCCGGGGCGGCCCGCCCACAGGGCAAGCACCCGGCGCTCGTCCTTGCCGAGGTTCGAACGGTCGCCGGCAGCCAGTCGCTGCAGGATCTTCGAATACCGGGCCTTGGCCGTATCCATCGCGCGCTGCCTGGCACCGTCGGACTGCAGGTCGGACAGGTCGAGCTTCTCGTAGACGACGCCAAGGTACCGGTTGTCGTGGACCAGTGCCTCGTCGGTGGAGACCTCGGCGAAGATCTTGCGCCAGAAACCGATGTCCGGCTCGAGACCGGCAGGCCGCGGCAGCGATTCCGCGGCCAGGAGACCGTGCCAGGGAGCCGTGACGACACCCAGCATCATGGTCAACGCCAGCAGCCATGCCCTGGCGCGTCCGCTGCTGCTCGTTGCTGGCGACCTGTTGCTCATGGTGGTGGTGCTCGACGCCCTGCTGCCCAAGTGAACCCTCGGGCCACTGTTCCGCCCGTAATGATACCGTGCAGATCCCACGTTACCCGCCCGCACCAGGACAGACTGCCACAGGTTTCACAATAACGGATGACGCAACTCACGCCGATGGTGTGACGCCGTGCGCACTCGCAGGACCACGGGCAAGCGGCGTCGCGGCCTGCGCCTCGCTCACGCCGCTCTGGAAAACCTGCTACCGTTTCACAGAAGTCTGCTGCCCTTCCCTTACTCTTTCACCGCGTGAGACTCCTCTTAACAGCCATTCTGCTCGCCGCTGCGGTGCTCAGCGGCTGCGGCGGTGACCGGCCACCCGTGGCACCGGTGCCGCCGGGCCCCTCCACGCCCGGCAAGGCCGCACCGGCAGGCCCACCGGTGGACGCCCGCAAGCCGGCAACGCCGCCCGCCACCGGCAGCGCCGGTGGCGGAGAGGCGCTGGTCATGCTGGGCGAGACCGTGCTGCCGGGCACCAGCCGGCGCCTGCTGTGGTCCGGGGGCCAGGCCTTTGACGGCACGTCCGGGGATTCGCCGGTCCTGGTGGTGAACGGCATTGGCAAGGGGCCGATACTGTGTCTCACCGGCGCGATCCACGGCGACGAACTCAACGGCATCGAGATGATCCGGCGCGTGATCCAGGACCTGGACCCGGGCCGGGTCAAGGGCGCCGTGATCGGCGTTCCGATCGTCAACCTGCAGGGCTTCCGGCGTGGCTCCCGCTACCTCCCCGACCGCCGCGACCTGAACAGGTACTTCCCCGGCAATGCCACGGGCAGCTCGGCGTCACGGATCGCGGCGTCGCTGTTCGAAGAGGTCATCCGGCAGTGCGACGGGCTCGTGGACATCCACACCGGGTCACTGAACCGGACCAACCTGCCGCAGCTCCGGGCGGACCTGCGCAATCCCGGCGTGCGCGAGTTCGCCAATGGCTTCGGTGCCTTCATGGTACTGCACAGCCCGGGCGTCACCGGCACGCTGCGCCGGGCTGCCACGGATGCGGGCATACCCGCCGTGACGCTGGAGGCCGGCGAGCCAGGCCGCCTCCAGTCCGCCCAGGTGCGGGAAGGCACGGCCGGCATCGTGCGGCTGCTGGACGCGCTGAAGATCGTGAACCGGGTGAACGTGCTGTCAGAGCCGCGGCCGGTGTACTACCGGTCGACCTGGATCCGGTCGGACTACGGCGGGATCCTGTTCTCCGTGGTGCGGCTGGGACAGCTCGTGTCGGCCGGCGACATCCTGGGGACGGTGACCGACCCGATCACCAACGAACAGAACCTGATCTATTCCCCGGTCCGCGGGCGGGTCGTCGGCATGGCGCTGAATCAGGTGGTGATGCCCGGCTTTGCCACCTTCAATCTCGGCATCGAGGCGGACTCCGGGCCCAACGGCTCCCTGATGGAAAGCCTCGAGGCGCCCCCCGGACAGGCGCCGGAACCGGGCGAGAAGCCCAGCGCGCCGGCCAGCGGCACGGAGCGCGACGAGCGCCCCGAGTAGCGCCGCAGGAGCGCCTTCAGGCGCGACCCC